>JAXHMK010000022.1 GCA_034521495.1 Balneolaceae bacterium | reverse complement strand
AGAGCTTTCCGCGCCCCAGACATTGTATTTTTCTTACCATTGCAACGCATTTCAAACACTAAGCGAAAAGAGATTTGAATAATATTTTATACCAGTATTAAAAAATACAATGTCAAAAAAATCAACCCCCGGAGTTTCACCTCCGGAGGTCGCGTTGGGAAATACAAATCTATGGACTGATTTATTTCCCAGCACCAAGGCTCGTCTATTGTCCACCGAGGCCAAATACCCGGTGGATATTAAATCCAAATCGAAAATCTCCCTCCCAAAATCGATCTCTGTTATTTGCCATAATAAACTGCTCATTGTGCCACTGGGAACTGGCAAAAAAGATCTGGAACACATGCCCGCCGGTATTAATGTTCAGCGCAATGGCCATTGCATCATCCGTTCCGGGATTCCGATCTCCAAATACCGGCAGATACTCTCCACTCAATGCATACCGCTCATTTAACTCTACATTCAGCAATATACCAAGGCCTAACAGATCCTTTTGGGCTTGTCCGGGAGTCCGGTTAAAATGAGAATACATTGGGCTGAGCTGAAGTGAAAAACCATTGAATTTTCTTGCAATCATGACGGATGTGAAATAGCTCAATCGATCCGAAAACTCCAATCCAATTCCGGAAAGCGTTGAAATTCCGGTTGCTCCTTTTACAGCAACACTTACCGGAACGGAGCCATCTGTTTGTTGCCTGAGCAGATTTATCTTCGTTGAGATATCCACCACTTTCCTGAATGTCATACGTCCCAGCCCTAACGACACACGGTCCGTAATACCGTATATCAATCCAAGTCTTGTATTTGCACCATCATCCAGGCCGAAGAACCGGTCAATACCGCCATCTACAAGGCCAAATGTGTGAAGAACAGATGAGTGCAGATCTTTCCCGGAGGGATTTACAGTGGTGCTAATGCCCACATTTTTTGTAGCCCAGAACGTATCCTCAACAGGTGATGAGGTGACCACCCGCTCACGTTCCAGTTGAGCATTACAAAGTGCTGGCAGAAAAAGAAATATTCCAGCAATCAAAAAAACGATGGAATTACATTTCATTTGATTCATTATCCTGAGGTTCAAGTTGTGCGTCAATTCGAATTTCAATCTTTTCATCCACCCGGTAAAACAGAATGCCCGGAGGTTCAATCTCATAATCATTGAGGTTTAAAATCCACGAAGCCTCCAGGCTTAGCGTATTATTCCGATGTTGAAGAGAACCATCTACCTCAATGGAATGAGTAACACCATGGATCGTAAAATCACCTGCTACAGTTACATTTTGCTCATCTGTGGATGCGAGGTCAAATGACGATTGGAGCGTACCTGTAAATTCAGCGAACGGAAACTCATCCGTTTCGAGCGTGCTGTACATATCCCGGTCACGCTTGCCATTTCCCGTATCCAGTGTTTTCAAGTCGATATAGAAATCGACCAGGTTCTCGTCAAAATCGATAAGACCAGTCAAATGATCGGATGTCCCGGTAAATGAATGCAGTGGCACGCTCGAGGTAAACTCTACATGACCGGTTTCCGTGATATAGGATTGGGCCTGAACTTCTGATGAGAAAATCAGGGTTACAACAACGACTGACAGGGCTAATAATCTCATAATATTGATCCTTTGATTTCTAATTATCTTCCGCACCCTGGTTAATCCATTCTTTAATTTGATCGATTCTGTCTGAGGACAAAAAAGGACCTCCTTCCGGCATCCTCGAATCAAATTGCGGATTGGGTTCAATCTTATCTACGAGCGGACTTGCATCTGCATTATCAGGCTGAACGACTTCAGTTCCATATTGATCGCCCACACTATTCATCACATTTTCATAGCTATCCAGCCGTACACCATTTTGAGATCCCCCGATGTGACAAGACCCACAATTTTGAGTGAAGATCTGCACTACGTTTGTAAATGTCGGTTCCAACCCAATCTCATTATTATTGTTGTTATTATTGCCCGTATTACTATCATTATTGTTTGGAGCAGTACTTCCTCCGTCGCTGCAGGCAGTCATTAAAATCAACGATAGCGAAATTACCCAAAAAGGTATCGTAGAGAGTAATTGTGAAATTGTAAATCGTTTAGTTTTTTTATTCATTTTTCTATTGAGATTAATTGAGATTATCCATTTCCAGCGAAAAAAAGAGCTACTGTAGTAACCAGTAAATTTATATAGCGTCAGGATCAATCAATTTTAATAGCCCATCTGAGAAGAGGCCACACAAAAACACAAATAATTTTGTGATTTCGTGTTTTTGTGGCTACCTGATTGACTATACTTTTTTAAAGATTTAACAATACAGCATTGCAGCCGGCTAATTGATTTAATATTAAAGTTTTTGAAGAAGCTGTCTTTTGATTTCATAGTTCAATGGATTTCGGAATTAGCAGATTAATTTTAGATTTTTATAGATTGCCGAATCGGTAATTCAGCGATACAAAACTGCCCATCGAATAGAGTTCAACATCTCCCCAGCCTACACCTTTCAGGGGAATTTTGAGATGGGGTTCCGCCCGGATCGACCAGGTTGGCGATAGATCGTATTCTATTCCAATGGAAAAACCGGCATTACTAAACCAATGACGCGTCCCAGTCGCCTCACTCCATGAATTCTCCATACCCGCCGGATTACCATCGTATTGAAACTGGTAATCCTCATTCATCATGATATAGGAGGACAGACCCGCAGTTGCAAAAATCCGGGATCGGTCGAAATTGAACAGGTTTGCCTTCAGGCTGACAGGGATATCTAAAATCACACACATAGCGGAAGTTTGATCGGGCATCACACCATTATTCCAGGCTTGCGGTGGATTATATTCACTCCCGTTTGCCTTATACTTTACATTAGAAATGGCTACACCGCTAATCAGTGAAAAATGTTTAGAAAGTGAATACTCTGCCAATACTCCCCCCTTAAATCCCGGGGTATCAAAATTGGAAACTCCGTCCACTGTACTCAAATCGGGAGAAAGCACAACTCCAACCGCTATTCGTGAACCTGCCTTATTTTTTGATTGTGTACCGGAAAAACTGTTAGTCGCTGCAATCGGTATTCGCTGAATCGCACTCGAACCTCCATTCGAGTCAGTATTGATGGGTTGATATGCGAAGCCAGAACCTTGCTTCCTTACTTCTGCGGATTGATTTTTAAATCTGACAAATTCCGGTATCAAAGCACGGTTTTCAAAAAATTGATGTGGATCAACTGGTTTCTGTTGAATGGTTTCTGTTGCTTCTGCAAATGCTCCTCGCGGGAAATTTCCAGACTGATCTGCTTCAGATTGCTCTTTGGTAGAAGCCGCTCCCGGTTCATCATTCACAATCGCATTTCGCTGCTCATCTTGTCCGGCACCTTCACTCCACATTCCCTGGCACAGTATCTTCATTTTCCTGAACACCCTCAGTCCCACCTGCCGACTCATTTATTTGATTTTCAGCTATCGCAGTATCCCCCTGGCTATTGGAACTCAGAGGCTGATCATTTTGCTCAACCGCCTCATTCTGGTTCAACTGCTCCGTAAGCTCGTTGATTTTATTGTGATTTTGAACGGTGTAATACCCAATCAGAGAAAAAATCAGTATGGCCGCAGCCGCCAGCCATCGCAAACGGCGCCGGTAGTAGAGCTTCATATCCCGGGCATCGAGCTGCTTCTCCAGCTTCAGCCAGTCTTCCTCTCTGTACGAAATATTGTACTCCTCAGCTTTCTTCCTGAAAAGCCGTTCAAGAGGATCGTTATGATTCTGTTCGTCGCTCATAATTGTTTACATTAGGTTTTTTTCCAGCATAGCCCTGAGATTCTTTTTTGCCTTATGCAGGTTCGATTTCGACGTTCCCACCGAGATTCCCAGCAACTCAGCAATCTCCTTATGTTTAAATCCGTCAATCACATAGAGATTAAAAACTGTTCTGTAAGCCGGGCTGAGTTTCTGAACCATTTCAATAATTTCATCATAAGTCAGGCCGCTGATAATAGTTTCCTCTCGGCCCATATCAGCACCACTTTCCTCAAGCCCTTCCCAGTTCTCGTACTTTTTATTGGCATGGAAATGGTTGATCGCCGTATTCACAATAATCTTACGCAGCCACGGTTTGAACGGCCGGTGCCGGTCGTACTTCTTGATGTTTTCGAACACTTTCATAAACGCATCATTCAAAACGGCCGCAGCCTTGTCCCGGGAATCAGCATACCGCATCGTAATGCTCATCCCGTAAGCATAAAACATCTGGTACAGCTCTTTTTGATTTTTTCGGTCCCTTCTGCGGCAACCGTCAATGATTTGGCTCAGCAAGACGTTTGGATTACAGGTAATTATGTGGTTATGATTAAAGCAATTAAATCCTGCTTCTATTTAATAATAGATCAGAACACAGTAAATGGTTGCCTCTGAATATTTTCAAAAAGTATTTTTTAACTCCGGTATTATTCTGGTTCCGGTGCTTCCTGAACACCCATATTTACTACAGGCCATATACCCGGTTTGGGAAAACTGACACCTTTCGTATCTCCGCGATCGATATCCTGTCCAAAATAGTAGAGAGGCCAACCTTTATACGTGAGTTGCTGTTCTTCACCGTGGACAGTAATTTCACCAAAATTATCTTTCTCCATTCCGTTGGGCAGTGATTCTATATCTGTGTAAAAAATGGGCCAAACACCATTGTTACTAAAATCTTCTTCGGTAAAGTTATTAGTATTTGATACATCAAAGGCAAAACTGTAGATAGTTCTTCCCTCGGCATCGGTAAAATATGTAGTATTTCCTTCGCCTACTTCGTAATCACTTGTGTAATTATTGCCATCCTCCCCAACCAGTTGAGCATTGGCTATCATGAGAGAATAGTCGGTTTTGGCTACAAACCATACACCATTTATACCATCACCGTTAACATCACCCTCCTGATTATCATTTGCAAAATAATATAGAGGCCACCCGCGATATGTTGTTTGTGATGAACCATCTGCCCTGGTTATGGTACCTACGTTGGCTACATCAAGACCGTTCCCCGCTTCCGCATCTTCCGAGAAAAATACAGGCCAGTTGGCAATACACTCGCCTTCGCATTGACTCTCGCCTTTTACATCAGGTGCAAAAAAATAGAGGGCATTCCCCTCTGCATCCGTAAGAATATTTCCGTGAGATTGAGTGGAAGTAACTTGTAAATAATTCTCTTCATCGTCGGGGCCACTACTGTCGTCGCTGCAACCGGTGAAAGTAATTCCAGCGACAGTTAAGATTCCTACAACTAAAACTTTTATAAATCTCGAAGTACTATTCTTAAAAAATATCATGCTTTTCCTCATTTTTGCATTTGATTAGTAAAAGGAAATCTGTAGTGTAATTCACTATTTTGTCCTTCCTTTACTTGTCCATACAGCAAAAAAGAGAAAAGGGTTGCCTCTTGATTTTAAATTTTTGTCAACTACGCTAAAGTTTCCTTGATCAGGATAGATTTTTGAAGAGATGGATTTGCAGCACAAGCGAGACGCTTGCGCTATCTTTTACCAAGAGCACAAAGAAGAAAAGAGCTGGCGCAAGTGTCCCACTTGTGCCCCTTTCATGAACTCTTTGTTTTTTTGAAGAGATGGATTTTCAGCACGTACAAAACACTTGTACTATCTTAGATTTTAAACAAAAAAATCTGTGAAACTTTGCGCTAAATCAGCGCAACTCTGCGAGAAAAAGAAGCTAATCCCGATTCATCAAAAAATCCTTAAACCCCTTAAAATCACTCCCAATCGTTGTTGACTTCTTCTCTTTCTGAAGCCAAACTTTCAAACGCTCCGGCACTTCTATCTCTTGATCAATTTCCGGCTCAATTACATCACGAAACTTAACCGGGTGTGCTGTGGCGAGTGTCACAGTCGCGGCATTCTCTCCTTTTTCTGCTTGAGATTCTCTGGCCGCCCGATACCCAATAGCTGTATGCGGACAAAGAAGATATTTGTACTTATCATAAATTAGCCGGATCGTTTCGCGGGTCTCTTCATCTGTGTAGGAATAGCCGGTGATCTGATCTCGAATTGCAGAATCTGAATTGTTAAACAGGTATTTTATTCGGGCAAAATTACTTGGATTTCCCACATCCATCGCGTTGGAGATGGTTTGAACAGAATCTCTTGGTTGAAATTCTTCTCCTTTCAGATATTCAGGAACTACATCATTTACATTCGTAGCGGCCAAAAAATGTTTGGCAGGCATTCCCATTTTCATTGCCAGCAGCCCGCCCGTCAGGTTTCCAAAATTTCCACTTGGCACAGAGAAAACCGGGTTTTCAATTCCTTGCTTCTGAAGTTCACTCACCGCGTACACATAGTAAAACGATTGTGGTAATAACCGGGCAATATTGATAGAGTTTGCCGAACTCAACTGCATTTTAGCATTCAACTCATCATCTGTAAATGCCTGCTTCACAAGATGCTGGCAATCATCAAAAACACCCTCTACTTCCAAAGCAGTTACGTTCTCTCCGAGCGTTGCCATCTGCTGTTCCTGTAATTTGCTTACTTTTCCTTTTGGAAACAGGAGACAGACTTGGACACCTTCTACTTTGTAAAACCCGTGAGCCACCGCACTTCCGGTATCGCCGGAGGTAGCCACCAAAATCGTCACTTCCTCTTGAGCTTTTCGGGCATTTTCCGAGAAAAGACGAGCCATAAAACGAGCACCAAAATCTTTAAATGCAAGTGTGGGTCCATGAAATAGTTCAAGTACAAAATTATCCTCTTCGACAGCAGTCAACGGAACCGGAAAGTTGAATGCATCCTTAATCACGGAGCGGAGTTCTTTATCGGACAGGTCATCACCGAAAAAGGGTTTGGCCATCCCGAAAGCGATCTCATTGAAACTCAGATCTTTCAATGAATTCCAAAAAGAATCAGGTAAAACAGGTATTTCCTCCGGCATATACAGACCGCCATCGGGAGCCAGCCCTTTTCGCATTGCTTCGAGGAAGGTTACGGGTTTGGATTGTCCGTTTGTGCTTATGAATTTCATGTTTCAGGATGCAGGGTTCAAGTTGCAGGATGGATTTTTCACTTAATATGCTTGTGCTCCGAAACCTCAGGGTACCAAAATTGGAAGCACGAGCGAGACGCTCGCGCTATTTCAGAATTTCTCACATCTCAAGTCTGTACAACAGATGCTCCTTCGGTGTTGATTTTTGATATATGAAGATTGTATTCCAGTCCGATACTTTTCAAGACAGTCCCCATCGCTTTTCCAATCTCTTCGGCTTGTTCTTTGGATTTACTCAACGCAAAAAGGGACGGCCCCGAACCGGAAATACTGCAACCCAGTGCTCCGTGATCAAGTGCAGCTTTCTGCATTTCTGAAAATCCGGGAATCAATACGGAGCGAACCGGTTCGATAATTTCATCATGCAGAGATCGGCCGATCAGATCATAATCGTTGGTATAAAGTCCGGCGATCAGCGATCCTAAATTACCCCATTGCGTGACGGCTTTCTCCAGCGAAACCTGTTTTTTTAAAATCTTGCGGCTGTTTTTGGTCTGAATCTCAATTTCGGGATGAATAATTGTGCAGTGTAATTTATCAGGTGTATTCAGGGAAATTACATCCGGCGGCTGATGCGTTTTCACTAAAATAAATCCGCCAATCAACGCTGCTGCAACATTATCCGCATGAGCCGTACCACTGGCCGCGAGCTCTCCTTTCACTGCAAATGGCAAAAGTTCATTCCGTGAAAATGGATTTCCCAGCAGTTCATTCACTGCAAAAACAGCGGCGGCAGAACTGGCTGCGCTGGAGCCGAGTCCGCTGCCCAATGGCATCTTCTTTTCGATTTCGAGATCAATGCCAATTTCATTCTCTCGGCCTGCTTTTTGTAATAGCGAAAGGGCCGCAAGTCCCGCTGTATTTTTTTTAATCTCCTTCGGCAATTTTCCATCATCGCCTGAAATGGCTGTAATTCTCAATCCCGTTTCATCAGAAAATGATGCCGTTACAAAATCTCCCAAACCATGAATGGCAAAACCAAGTACATCAAACCCGCAGGCAACATTGGCAACCGTTGCAGGCGCAAACGCTTTGATTTTTTTTGAGTTGATTGCTGTCATTTCTATGATTCAATGTTTCATGAAGCTGAGCTTCATATTTGAGTGTTCCGCAGCAGAGCTACGGAACAAGTAAAATATCCCCCTTTGAAGGGGGTAAGGGGGATGGCCAAACGTCTCAAAGTTTACACACCCCTCATTCCCCTCTCAAGAGGGGAAGCTAAAACCCCGCATTGCTATACGCCTTGGTATTCGCCACTCGCAATATATCAGAGATAATTCCCGCAGCGGTAACTTTAGCGCCGGCACCTGGTCCTTTGATAACCAACGGATTTTCATCGTAATTTGAGGAGTGGATCGCTAAAATATTGTCGCTGCCGGACAGGTTGTAAAATGGATGATCGGACCCAATGGTCTCCAGTTTTACTTCTGCATTTCCGTTCTCAAACCGTGCAATATAACATAATTTCTTTCCTTCATCGGCGGCTGCTTTCCACATCGATTCGAACTCCTCATCAAACTCTTTCAGCTTCGCAAAAAACTCATCAATATCTGCAGCATCCCGGGCTTCTTCAGGAACCAGGTTCTGTATCTCAATATCATCAAAATCCAGTTCATAACCAGATACACGAGCCAGAATCAACAGTTTCCGGCCTACATCAAACCCGTTAAGATCTTCCCGGGGATCGGGCTCCGTGTATCCCATCTCCTTCGCCTTCTTCACCAGGTCGCTGAACCCAACGGAGTCATCAAAGCTGTTAAAAAGATAGCTCAACGTACCGGAGAGAACCGCCTCGATTTTATGGATATGATCGCCCGTGGTTACCATCTCATTGATTGTGGCGATCACCGGAAGCCCGGCACCCACATTCGTCTCATATTTATAGGCAGCGTTGTGCTGCTTGGCCGTTTCATGCAATTCATCGAACAACTCCTGGCTGGTTGAATTTGCAAGTTTGTTCGGTGTTACAACTGAAATACTTTCAGATAAAATTTCATTGTAAAACGACTTTAACTCAGGACTTGCCGTACAATCCACAAAAATGCTGTTCGGCAAATTCATCTGTTTCATCTCTTCTACAAAAGAGGTTAAATTGGTCTCTTTGCCATCGTTATTCAAATGCTCTTCCCAATCAGAAAACGAGATCGATTCCTCACTTAATAACATTTGCCGGCTATTTGCGAGCCCCTTGATATTTACATCAATCTGGTACTCTTTGTAAAGCTCTTCGGCATGTTCACTCAGCATTTTCAGCAATGTACTTCCAATCAATCCAACTCCGACTAAGAACAGATTCATCGTTTTCACTCCCGATAAGAAAAAGGCATCGTGCAATGTATTCATCGCTTTTTTCTCGTTCTTTTGATCGATCACAAACGAGATATTTCGTTCTGATGAACCCTGTGCAATCGCCACAATATTAATACCGTTTCTACCCAATGCATTAAATACACGTCCTGCAATTCCGGGAATTTGACGCATATTATCTCCCACTACAGCTACTATAGAAAGGTCGTTTTCAATTCGAATTTCATCGATAATTTCTGCCTTAAACTCTTCAGAAAATTCTTCGGTAATGGACTCCCTGGCAGCATCGGCAAATTCCGGTAACACGGCCAATGTAATGGTATGCTCGGATGAGGACTGCGTAATTAAAATGATATTTATATTCTTCTCTGCCAGAGCCCCAAATATTCGTGAAGCCACTCCTGTTACCCCAATCATACCGCTGCCCTTAATGGTAAGCAGAGATACATCTTCAATTGAGGATAACCCACGAATAATTCCGCCTCTTTCTTTGATCTCTTTCTTAATCTGCGTTCCGGGATGTTCCGGTTTGAAGGTATTTTTGATGAGAATCGGAATCTCGGATTTCAGTGCAGGTTGAATTGTCGGTGGATAGATAACCCGGGCGCCAAAATGCGATAGCTCCATCGCTTCCTCGTATGATGCAAATTCAACAGAAAACGCATTCTTTACTTTCCGGGGATCAGCGGTCATCAAACCGTCCACATCGGTCCAGATCTCAATAGCATCGGCTTTTAATGCCGCTCCAAAAATCGACGCTGTATAATCAGATCCTCCTCTGCCAAGCGTTGTACTTTCTTTGTTTTCAGTTGAAGAGATAAATCCGGTTGCAACCAGAATGTTATTATCATTCTCTTGAACGTAGTTCTGGATATTTTGAAATGTTTGAACCGTCAGCACCCGGGCTGATCCAAAATTTTTATCGGTTTTAATCAGATCCCTTGTGTCTGTGTAGAGAGTATCCATTCCCTCATTTTGAAGAGCCGCTGAAAGGAGTTGGGCAGAAAATCGCTCGCCAAATCCAACGATAAAATCCAGTGTTTTTTTGGTGAGTTCACGAATTAGAGACACTCCCTGGAGCACATCTTCAAGTTCATTCAGTAATAACTTAAACGATGTGATCACTTCACTTCTCTTACTGACCGGAAACAGGTCATTTATCGTATCGATATGTCTTTTGTCAATCTCTTCCAGGCGGTCCTCAAATGATTCATCACCCGCAGCAGCAAGACTTGCGGTTTCAATCAATTGATCTGTAATTCCACGCAGAGCGGAAACCACCACAACTATGCGCCGATCTTTCTGCTTTGATTCTATAATAGATATGACACGACGCAGTGCATCCGGTGATCCCACCGAGCTCCCGCCAAATTTTAAAATCCTCATGAAAATGGTTTCTATTAAGCAATTACCAATACGGTTCTACCTATCAGATCGCTCAAAGCGGTCCGTTGGGTGTACCATAGATTCTTTATTTTTTATTCAAACACCCAAAAGGCAGATAACCCTAATTTTAGCTATTCATTAGGCCGTAACCAAGATTTTTTTATAATTCTCCAATTAAAGTTGTAAAAGCGCTTCCACTTTTTCTTCTATTTTTTGGTCTTTCATGGTTGTAGATTGAACATCTATTCCTTTAGTTGGTTCCAATACCATATGTAATTTGAATGATTACAATTGATCCATGAAATATTGATTGGTTCAATTTCGTAACTTTATTAAATCATTGCTCGAAAATAAAAAACTATCAAAATGAATTTTAGTGATAAAAAAACTGCTATACTGGGCGCCGGAAATATTGGGTGCTCCATCGCCAACGGATTGACAGCTTCAGAAATCTTCAAGCCATCCCAACAAACTTTAACACGGCGACGAACCGATAAACTCAGTGAATACAAAGAGAAAGGTTACAATGTAACCTCAGATAATATTGAAGCCGTTAAAAGTTCAGACATCCTTATTGCCTGCGTTGAACCACACCAGTTAGATGGTCTTCTCAAAGAGATTTCGCCTGAATTGGACCCCGAAAAACATCTTTTGATCTCCGTTGTTTCCGGTGCAAAGATAGCGGACATCAAAAAGATCATTCCTGATGGAGTGGTGGTAGTTCGCGCCATGCCCAATACAGCCATCGCCATTCGTGAATCGATGACTTGTATCTGTTCAGAATCACTGGATAACGGAACTATTGAAACCACAAAAGCTATCTTTGATACGGTTGGTGAAACGTTGGTAATCCAGGAAGACCAGATGTCCTCGGCCACGGCATTAGTGGCTTGTGGAATAGCATTTTTCCTCAGGGCGATCCGGGCAGCTTCTCAAGGAGGAATTGAAATTGGTTTCAGTTCTCATGAATCTCTCTCCATGGCTACTCAAACCGCAAAAGGTGCGGCATCTCTTCTTGGTTCGATGAAGAATCACCCCGAGTATGAGATTGATCGGGTGACCACTCCAAAAGGTTGTACCATTTCCGGCCTGAACCAGATGGAACACGGTGGTTTTAGCTCGGCTATGATTAAGGGAATATTGACATCCGCGGAGAAGGCTGAGAAGTTATATTAAAAGCAAGAGCAATATCGGCCAAAAACTATGAAATTTGTATTTTGTTTTAAAACATGTACTTATGGATAAGAAAGTTCGAATTTATGATTTGCATGATTCTAACCAAATTGCAGACGAAAAAGACTATTGGCTCAGTAAATCTCCCGAAGAGCGTTTAGCCGCCGCAGAAAAATTGCGCCACCAATTTATGCAAATAAAAGGAATCGATGTTAAACAACGACTTCAAAGAGTTCTTAAAATTACTCAATCAAAAAAAGGTTAATTACCTGCTTGTTGGCGGATATGCAGTAATTCTTCACGGATATCCCAGGTACACCGGAGATATTGATTTTTGGATTGAGCCAACTCACAGCAATGCATAGAAAGTTATTGATGTTTTAATTCAGTTTGGTTTTGGCTCCCTAAATCTTACAACTGACGATTTCACCAAACCAGATCAAATCATTCAACTTGGAAATGAACCATTCAGGATTGTTCTTATTACCTCAGGAGATGAAGTTAATTTTAGAGATTGCTACTCCCAAAAAAAAACTATTCCACGTGGATGATATACCTATTAAAAACGATCAACCGTACTATGTTGAAAAAGAATAAGAAATCATCCGGAAGGCATAAAGATCTCGATGATTTAGAACATTTATAAAAAACCCACAGTCGTACTGACCTGTGGGTTGGGATTGGGAACTCTGTAAAAGTTTACAAGAGAACGGTATCTTTATCCGGTTTTTCCAATCCTGTTTGCTTCTTGGGATCCGCAGCACTTCGTTTGTATTCTTCTAACGTAAATTCATCCACCAAGATGGTGTCATATCGTGCCTCCTCGGTTTTATGAACCATCTTGGCTTCATCTTCTGTAATGATATTTTGCTCAAGAGCAGAGTCGAGTTGTTTTAATACATGAGCTTTTTCCAGTTTCTTCGCTTTTGTAGCTTTATATAGTTTTTTATAAACAGGATAGGATTTTTCAATCCACTCGAGTGCATATTCATATTTACCAATCGCTTCATCCCGGCTTGTCGGAATAAAGATATCATCCGTAATTCGGTCTCTTTGTTCGCCGCGGACTTGCATGGCTTGAGCCACTTTATGTCCAAGCTTGTCGGATGGCTTCTTCCCGATCCTGTTGATGCGCGACCAAAGTGCAACAGGACCCCGGAACAACCAACTTAATCCAGGAACTTGTATCTCTGAATAGATCTCATCAAATGCGGTTTGAATTCGGGAAAATGCTTCTTCCATCGCCCATTCAAAGTAAATTTTGTCTTCTTCCTGTTTTTCTTCCATTTCATACCGGCGAAGTGTAGCCGTAGCAAGCAACATCCAGCTTAAAACATCCGCATACCTGCCGGAGAGTTTCTCCTTCATTTTGAGCGCACCACCATATGATCCAAGAGCAATATCCGCCATAAATGCGAAGGTTGCCGATGCCCAAGCCAGCTTCTTGTAATATTTTGAAGCAGATCCGCTAACCGGCGAGCTCGCCAATCGGCCTCTTGTCACGCTCAATACTATCGATCGAATCATATTTTGTACAGCATGACCGATATGCTTCCAAAAGTTTTTATCAAATTTTTTAACGTCTTTATTCATCAACGCCTCAATCTCTTTCAGCGCATACGGATGGCTGCGAATGGCACCCTGTCCAAATATCATCAGTGTTCGGGTAAGAATATTGGCTCCCTCCACCGTGATGGCAATCGGCATCGCAATATAAGAATGGGCAAAAATATTTCTGGGCCCGCGCGAGATTCCGGAACCACCCACAATATCCATTGCATCATTCACAATTTCACGCCCCAGTTCTGTAAAGTTGTACTTGGCGATGGCTGTAACCACGGCCGGCTTAGCTCCTTTATCGAGCGCTCCACAGATGTAGGTTCGAGCCGCATCCAGCAGATAGGTGTACCCTCCGATTCGGGCCATCGGCTCTTCAATTCCCTCAAACTTTCCAATATTTAAGCCAAACTGCTGACGAATTGCAGCATATGCCCCGATAGCACGGGTTGCCGTTTTTGCTCCGCCTACGGATTGTGCAGGGAGTGAGATACCGCGGCCCACAGCAAGTGATTCCATCAACATTCGCCAGCCATTTCCGGCTCCGTCTTCTTCACCTATAATCGCACTTATCGGTACCACAACATCTTTCCCCCGAATCGGGCAGTTGTAAAATGGTACTCCAAGCGGATCATGACGTTTTCCAAGAACAACTCCGTCGGTATCACTTGGAATCAACGCTGCTGTAATTCCCAGCTCCTCGCCTTTTCCAAGCAAATTTTTTGGATCATAAAGCTTAAACGCCAAACCAATAACCGTTGAAATAGCTGCCAACGTGATGTACCGTTTTTCCCAGTTTAGCTTGATGTAAAGTTCGCCATCGTCTCCTTTAAAAACTTCACCATGACTCTGCATCGCTCCGGCATCCGAACCGGCATTTGGTTCCGTCAATGCAAAGCATGGGATCTCCTCACCCTTTGCAAGTCGCGGCAGGTAATGATCTTTCTGTTCTTTGGTTCCATAGTGCATCAACAGTTCGGCAGGACCCAGAGAGTTTGGAACCATTACTGTGGTTGCCAGAGGTCCACAACGCGAAGCCAGTTTTGCAATAATTGCACTATGGGCATTCGCCGAAAATCCATGTCCACCATACTCATCAGGGATTACCAATCCAAAAAACCTTTCTTTCTTAAAATACTCCCAGGTTTTTTCATCAAACCCGCGGCGCTGGAATACATCCCAGTCAGACACCATAGAACACAACTCTTCTACCGGTCCATCCATAAACGCTCGTTCCTTCTCTGTTAATTTGGGATACTCCTCCTTCCTCAACTTCTTCAGGTCAGGTTTACCTGAAAAGAGTTCACCCTCTACCCAAACTGTTCCCGCATCAATCGCCGTTTGCTCTGTTTCAGAGATTACCGGCAGTATTTTCAACTTCTCTAACAGATTCATTAAAGGTCCGGATAGAACCGCTCTCCGAATTGGTTTGATGTTAAAAATCAAAGCGAGCACAACAAAAACAGCCAATAACCAAGTAGGAGCGCCAAGTCCCGTTAAGGCTGCCAGCCCTGCAATTGCCCACAGCCAAAGCGGGGCGCCGGTATATCCAAATAGCAATAGAACGAAAATGACAGATCCACCAACGATCCATCCGGATATTCCTTCAAAAAAAGTGAGTTGCTCCAATAAAGCTTCCATAATGTCCTCCTGTTATGCGGGTGTTTTTTGTATGATAAATCCCTGAATAATGTGATCAATTGCCTGATCGATAAATTTCTTTTGAGGTATGCGGGTATCGAGTCTTTTACTTAAAATAACAGAAACTACCCCATGCAATTGAGCCCATAGGGTATATGCACTGATCATTGGATTTTCAACATCAATCAAATGCTCTTTTTTTCCATTTTCAATAATCTCTGCCAGTAATTCGTAAGCACTCCGAATTTGTTGATATTTTTCTTTTGGATACTCCGGCATCTCCTCCGGCCGAACCATATATATAATTTCATACTCTTTTGGATGGTCAAGAGCGAAATGAATGTAACATCTTGCCAGATCCTCCAATTGCCGGATGAAATCTTTTGAGTCCTCAATCTCCTCAAGTAGTTTTTCCTTTAAATGCTCAATACTCTCTTCTATCAAAGCCAGGAGAAGATCATCCTTATTGTCGAAATGAAGGTAGATACTTGTTGCGGTTACATTTGCACGTTTTGCGATATTCCGCATCGACAGTTTTCCGAACCCCTCCTCAACTAAAAGTTCCCGGCTGACTTCTAATATTTCTGTTCTTAGTGACATCTTTTCAATCAAGTTAACAGTGTTAAGTTAACTCTAACAAATTATCAAAATTGTGTTTAATGTCAATATTTACATGCTATTCTCATTCAGGTTTATCTGCCATTAAGATCAAACGAATTGATATTTTTGTTCTTTATCATTCTGAAATCTTTTATGTTTGAACATCCCAAAAACCCAATCTATAGTTTTAATGAAAAAATTTTCTACACCGTTATTTCTATTTGTAATTCTTTTTGTTGTCAGTTCATGCAGCTCTGATGTTGGAGAGGTTGCTCCTCCGGCTCCCGTATACCCCGTTCCTTCCGAAGCCCAACTCGATTGGCACAGAATGGAACTCCTGGCGTTTGTACACTTTACCACCAATACATTTACCAATAAAGAATGGGGATATGGCGATGAGAGTCCATCCATTTTTAATCCCACAGAAATGGATGTTGATCAATGGATGACCACCCTGAGTAATGCTGGCTTTGAAGGTGTGATTTTAACAGCAAAGCACCACGACGGATTTTGCCTTTGGCCCAGCGAATATACAGAACACGATGTAGCAAACAGCCCTTATAAAGACGGAGAAGGAGATGTGGTAAAAGAAGTTTCAGAAGCAGCACGAGAACATGGAATGAAATTCGGCGTCTATCTTTCGCCGTGGGATCGAAACCGGGCTGATTATGGAGAGCCTTCTTACATCGATTATTACAGAAATCAACTGGAAGAAATTTTCACCAATTACGGACCTATTTTTGAAATGTGGTTCGACGGCGCAAATGGCGGTGATGGTTATTACGGCGGTGCAAATGAAACCCGAACTATCGACCGGCAAACCTACTACGATTGGCCCACAACCATTGAGTTTGTTCGAGATCTGCAACCCGAGCCACAAGTTCTCTTTTTCAGCGATGCCGGGCCTGATATTCGCTGGGTTGGAAACGAACATGGATTTGTGAATGAAACCAACTGGAATACCATCAACAACGATACGCTTTATGCAGGTCAGTCAGGAATTAACGATCTGCTTGCAACCGGATCGGAAGATGGCCAGAAATGGATACCAGCTGAAGTGGATGTATCGATTCGTCCCGGTTGGTTTTATCATCCCGAAGAAGATTCACTTGTAAAAACACCTGATGAATTGTTTGATATCTATATGACTTCCGTTGGCCGCGGGTCGAATCTTCTGCTGAATGTTCCTCCCGACAGACGTGGACTGATCCACGAAAATGATGTTGCCGCTCTTAGAGAGTGGAGAAGCATGCTGGATGAAACATTCGAAACAAATGTTGCTGAAAATGCTGAAGCTACGGCTGATTCTTACCGGGGAGAACACGAAGATTATGCCCCTGAACATCTCACAGATGGAGATAACGAAACTTACTGGGCTACTGATGATGGTATTTCAACCGGCGAGCTTGAAGTTATATTGGACGAACCCAGGGAGATCAATTATATAGTGGTGCAGGAATATATACAGCTTGGCCAGCGTGTTCAATCTTTCTCCATTGATGTGTGGCAAGATGGCGAATGGCAAGAAGTCGCTGATCAAACCACCATCGGCTACAAACGCATTCTTGAAATTGATCCGGTAACCACTGATCGGATTCGAATCAACATTGAGGATTCGAAAGCCAGTCCCGTGATTTCAAATATTGAAGTGTATTAATCAAATTTTAACTCGTCATACAAGTCACTCGTTCCAAAGGTCTTCTTTGGAACGCTGACCCTGAAGCTCCTCAATTCTCCCGGCTTTTCACTATCGAGAAGCGGAGCTTCTATTTGACATTCCGAGAGCTTCGTATCTGTTTAGCGTCCTGCCAGGCAATAGCTCCTGCCAGAGTCGCATGGATCGATTTTCGAGGGGAATACCTTATCCCACAACTCTGACAGGAACCGAAAAGTACGGTGCTCTGTCAGGTTGTTTGACTTAAACCGCTAAACATGTACAGAGCTTCGGAACGAGTAAAAGTAATCAACTACAGCGTAAAACTGACGTAGTGAATAGTTTTTCCGGCTTTCAGATGCTTTTTCTCATAAAATGTCTTATGAGTAAGCAGCTCGTTATCAGGCTCCTCCTTATAGATGTCATCTACTTTTTTGATGATTTCACAGCCCTCCTCCTCAATAGTCTCAAGTGTAAAATTAAAGAGAAGATCTGAATCAGTTTTCAGGTGAATCAAACCGCCGGGTTTCAAAACATTTCTGTAGATCTCAAGAAATTTTGGTGAGGTAAGTCTTTGCCTGGATCGTGATCCTCTTGGATGCGGATCGGGAAAGGTGATCCAGATTTCATCCACTTCACTCTTCTCAAAATAATCCTCAAGGTGATCAATCAGCATTCGAATAAACCGAACATGATTCAGTTCTTGATTCAGAGCGTATTTGGCACCTTTCCAGATTCGATTTCCCTTCAGATCAATCCCTATATAGTTTTTATTGGGATTATTTTCAGCAAAATAGATGGTGTATTCGGCCTTTCCACAGGCTAATTCGAGAACAATAGAATTATCATTCTCAAAAATCTTTTT
Organism: Balneolaceae bacterium; assembly: GCA_034521495.1. Lineage (NCBI taxonomy): Bacteria > Pseudomonadati > Balneolota > Balneolia > Balneolales > Balneolaceae > Balneolaceae bacterium. The sequence continues at coordinate 245,313 of JAXHMK010000022.1, read as the reverse complement.
ATGCCATTCTCCTTTCGGAGTTGGCTCGTCTTCAAAATCGGTATATTCAAACACGTTTTGAAAACGAGCAATATCCTCAAATCTCTGAAGCTTGTTTTTATTCCCCATAAAGTGATAAACCGTTAACCATACCAGGCCGGCTCATTTCCCTTCTTCCATTTAATGTTGCAACCCATACTGGGAATCTGTTTTTCAGGAGCAGGTTCACCGGCCAACAAACGATCCGTTGCATTCCTCAAGTCTTCACCGGTAGGTTCTATGCCATTTTTGGGACGGGCATCATCGAATTGGCCCCTGTAGTAAAGCTCCTGCTTTTCATCAAACAGAAACAGGTCGGGAGTGCAGGCCGCTTTATAGGCGTGTGCAGCTTCCTGATCTTCATCAAACAAGTAAGGAAACGGATAGCCAAACTTCTCTGCATCCTCTTTCATCTTATCCGGGGCATCTTCAGGATAATTTTCAATATCGTTCGAACTGATCGCAACAATCCCCACATCCTTTGGCATGTAATCTGTAGCGTAATCTACAAGGTGCTTTTTAATCAATTTCACATACGGACAGTGATTGCAAATAAACATGACTAAAAAAGCTCTGTTTCTCTCAAAGTCTGCAGGTTTGTAGGTTCTGCCCGAGACTACATCGTGAAGTGTAAAATCCGGGGCTTTGGTTCCAAGTTCCAGCATTGTCGATTCAACTGCCATATCAATAGTTTGGTTTAATTATCATTTATTATATAACAATATGCGTTTGCATCTCATTCAAACTAATAAAAAATAAGAATTTTTTGATGGTTTGTAAGCAGCAACCATATTCTTAAAATAAACGGAGCTGATCTGTGGAAGGTCTCCTAAAATGTTTGGTTTCCAGTGGTTGATTCTTCTGATTTAACCCCAGCCGTTTCGTGTGAATTTGCAAAAGCTGTCGAATTTGATCTCCAAAAGGTCCGTCAACCTTAAATCTCTCTCCCCATTCCGAACGATTCAGCTTTCCATCCTTCATATTTTTAATACGGTTCAACACCTTCTTTTTTCGATTGGGGTGATGATCCTCCAGCCACTTTACAAACAGATCTTTAACAGCGTAAGGCAATCTCAGCGGAACAACCGCAACTGATTCAGCACCAGCATCTGCCGATGCTTCCATGATGGGTACAAGTTCTTCATCCGTTAATCCGGGAATAAGCGGTGCAATATTTACATTCACCGGAATTCCGGCTTCTGTCAATTCACGCACAGCTTTAAGCCTTCGATTCGGCCTGGAAGTACGAGGCTCCATCGTGTCGGTAAGCGTTTTGTCAAGAGAGGTAATAGACAGAACTACTTTTACCGCATTCTTTTCAGCCAATTTAGAAAGCAGATCGATATCTCGCGTAACCTGGTAGTTCTTGGTAATAACAACTAACGGATGATTACATTCCGCCAATACTTCAATACAGCCTCTTGTAACCTCAAGTTTCTTTTCAATGGGCTGATAAGGATCCGTAACCCCGCTCATGACCAATGTTTGCGGCTTCCAGCTTTTCGCTGCCAGTTTTTGCCGCAGGAGTTTTGGCGCATCATACTTCACCACAATTTTGGATTCGAAGTCCAACCCGGGGCTCATTCCAAGATATTCGTGAGTCGGCCGGGCGTAACAATAGACACAACCGTGTTCGCATCCCCTGTAGGGATTTACGCTTACATCAAATGAGATATCCGGGCTTTTGTTGGTTGATATGATTTCTGAAGTGTGATCAGTCAGAAATTGCGTATCCGGACGTTCGATCTCTCCGGTCTCTTCATCCACATCATACTCAAGATGGGTATCTAAAAATCTGTTTTTAGGATTGTGAGCACTTCCTCTGCCTTTGATTGGTTCCATAACATACACATGTTTTATACATGTAAAATGTATGGGCTAAAACTCTGGTAATCAACCCGTCTTTCGTTTTCTCTAATAACTTATTTTGTCAGAATCTTTTCTTTTCTCATCGATACTGCGATATCTGAAAAGACCCTTAGAATGTTGTGGTGGGTGGAGCCGAAACACAAATCGGTATAAATTGTGGATTTTTTTATAGTAATCCTTTCCGGGCGAAAATACCCATTGATCCCTGCGAGCTTGTTCAAACGAACTGAATTTATCAATTCCCATCATTGTCCTCTCTTTCAATTTTTTTCAGGAGAAATTTTACGTCAAGCTGATCGATTTCCCTGTATGTATTTCTTTTCATTTCAAGAAGTGAACGAGGTGTGGCTATTCTCATAGGCTGATCATCTATGTTGCGCAGTTCAAATTGAATATCATCATACGAAAACATTTCACCGATATTAACAATTAAATCAATCGAAAATCCATCCGGAGTTCCATATCGAATAACCGGATACTTGTTTAATTCATTTAGTGAAATTTCCTGAATAGCCGGATCATCAAACACTTGGTGAAGGGCTTTTCTTAGTCTGGCAATATTTTCTTCTGTGGGCTTGAGAAATAGATCTATATCCTGAGTTGCTCTCGGAAATCCATGTAGGACCACTGCAAATCCACCAATCAGAACATACTCTACTTTTTCTTTTTGCAGAGCAGAAATAACGCTAAAAAAATTTTCATACAGATCCATAAAACCATTTCCTGAACACGAATATTCATAGTTAATATACCCGCTCCAATTCTAAAATTCATAAAAAGTAACTCTTCAGGTACGTGGAATTAATGAATTGCTTGATAAACAGATTTCTGGATCTGAAAGAGCATTACAAATTATTTAATACTGATTCCCTTATAACTTGAAGAGATTCTTCAAGAAGTATTCGCTCAATAATCAATGGCGGAGCGATTCGAATCAATGAATTTGAATGCAACGTCCAGCCGAGAATCAGGCCTTGTTCAAAACAGTGTTTAACTACTTTTTGGGTGAGTTCAGCATCTCGTAACTGAAGTCCCAGCATGGCTCCGCGTCCGCGAACCTCAACAATTCCCTCTCCTTTTAAAATGTTTCTCGCGATGTTTTCGATCTCGGTTGCTTTTGCTCCAAAATCATCACTCAACAGCGTTTGAAGACTGGCATGAGCAGCAGCACAACTGACCGGATGACCGCCAAACGTCGTCACGTGATTCAGCGGCGGATCTTTTTTGAAAACCTCAAATATTTCGGATGAGGATACAAAAGCCCCCATCGGCATGCCCCCTGCCATCGCTTTTGCCAGGCAGATGATATCTGGAACTACATTATAAAACTCAAATGCAAACAAACTCCCTGTTCTGAAAAACCCGGTTTGAATTTCATCAAAAATGAGGAGTGATCCGGTTTCATTGCATCTCTGCCTCACTGTTTGCAGCCATTCTTTTTCAGCAGGAATGATTCCGCCTTCGCCCTGAATCGGCTCCATGATAACCGCCGCGGTCTCCTCATCAATCAGATCAAATACTGTATCAGAATTGAATTCAGAAAAATGAACATTTGGCAGAAGTGGCTGATACGGATCACGATAAACATCTCGCCCGGTTACACTTAACGAGCCGTGAGTATCCCCATGGTAGCTGTTGTGAAAAGCTACAAATTTACTCCGGCCTGTAAACTTCTTTGCCAGTTTCAGAGCTCCTTCCACGGACTCTGTTCCGCTATTAACAAAATAGACACGATCCAGTTTTTTGGGAAGCTGATTGCACAAAAGCTGAGCAAACTTGCTCTGCGGATTCTGGATAAATTCGCCGTACACCATCACATGGAGATGTTTCTCCAACTGTTTCTCAATCGCTTTTATCACACTCGGGTGGCGATGTCCAAGACTACTCACAGCAATTCCTGAAATCAGATCTGTAAACTTTCTGCCATCCGTTGTATAGATATACGGACCTTCCGCCCGGTCAATTTCAAGCCCCATCGGATCATCGCTGGTTTGAGCAACATGATTATAAAACGATTGGCTCGACTCAGACATCATCTAATTTTATTCCCTGTTTCCCCATTTCTCTATCAATGCAATAAATTCATCCTGAACGGAAGCTGTTTTGTCATCGGCGTACCATTTGTGCAGTTTTTCCGCTTTTTCGCGCGAGGAGTATTCGTCATTATCTTTTAAGTCTTCAAAAAGCTTTTGAGCTTCATCGGGTCGCGGCCCCCATTCGCCCAATAGATCCAATGTTTTTGAATCCAGGCAGATCAGCTTCGGGATTGACCGGGCCCGGCCATTGGTTAAAAATTGATCCATAATTTCAAGATGTTCATCCCTTAAAATAAACCGCGTTTGGATCATTTTTGTTTGATCCGCCATTTTCTGGACTACCGGAATTATTTGACCGGCATCTCCGCACCAGCCTTCAGTAAGAATTAACCACGTTAACGAACGATCCAATTGCTCCAGTTTCTCGACGAGTTCCTCTTTTAATTCCGTTCGGCGGTCCAGGCGATTCATTCTGTGCACATTCATCTTGGTGTAGTGCAGCATAGAATCGGAATGATTTTCGCCGGTTGTTTTATTCTTTTCAAGTAAGTTATCAACTAACTCACGATACTCGTCGTATGTATATGCATTTTCTATGACGTCTCGAGAAATAATAGCCGTTTTTACATCTGTCATTGTACTTCCAAAATCTTAAATCTTATTAAAAATAGTTTGATAAAAATGTTTGTCCGAACCATTCGTACCTAATGATGTTCGATATCAACAAGAAAATTACGAAGGATAACGATGCAAAAAATTTAATATTCATCACCTCCTGGTATTCTTCCTGACCTCCCTCCAATCCGGAAACAAATCCGTTTATGATAATGAACGAACATAAACCTACGATGAAGAGGACAACAGCGGGAATACTGTAGATCCGGTAAAAACCGGCACACAGCAGCATCAATCCCAAAAGGTATGTAGATTGAAAAAATCGCTGAACACCATGTTGGCCGAACTTTACAAAGAACGTTACATCACCCCGCTTTGAATCTTCATCAGCCTGGTAAATTTGTGAGACCGGGTAAAGACTTAGCAATATGAGTGATGCTCCTATTCCACTCAACAAAATTTCTAAAGAAAATAGTCCACCGGCTGCCCAAAAACCCAAAAAGACCGAATTCAAACCTGTGCTGATTCCAATGGCGATAAGGCTCAGAATAGGATCTCCTTTCCACCTTGCATGAGGAGTTGAGTAGAGCCAGAAAAGTATCAAGCTGATTCCATAAACTATAAAGTAAGACCAACCTGCGCTGAGTGCCCACGCCCAACCGGCAAACATCATCAACAAAGAAACGTGGTGCATCCAGGAAGTCATTTTGGGTGGATGTTTAAGCCCTCCGATCGGACCTTCATCTTTATCCCAATAAGAATTAAAAGCCGTTGCACCGCCATAAAGGAGTACATGAACATTCAGAAATTGAAGCCAAAACTGCGAAAACTGCATCTGATCTGCCAGCAATCCACCCAAAAGATATCCCCCGGAAAGGATAAAAAACTGGTAATGCAGCCGGAGATGAAGGATGAAGTTTTTGATTTCTTGGAACATCGATCTAAAATCTATGTTTTCTGGCATGATTTCCCTGGACTGATGGCGCCCCGAAAGGGACCCTGTTGCAAGCAGGGACCTCGCGTATCCACTTATAATCGATCACTCGTTCCGAAGCCCTGGAAGCTCCGCTTCAATTTAATTGATCTAGATTAAAATCGCCCGCTAAAAGGATTTCAGTTCAACTCGTCAGGAGCTACTTGAATGTCGGTGCCATGCAAGCACGCTCGCGCTATGCATGGCATGGAGATCCGCGAAGTTTTTGGAAACTTCGCGGATCTTTAAAATCACATTTACATCCCAAACATAAGAATCATATTTTTAACAGATGTTAAAAGTTTTCGAACAGATATCGCCGGATGCTTCTGTATTACAGGAAGAGGATTGGGTGGCTCAAATGAATGATCACGAGGAGTCTCTTTCCGAAGTACTCGATCCCTACCTTGAAAAACGATCACGCCAGGAGAAAGACCCGGTTCTCGATTTCCTTTTCGAGTATTACGCATTTCGTCCCTCACATCTGATGCGATGGTCGCCCGGAATTGGAACTACTCTGCAATACAGCGATAAATCTAACCTTCCTGAAATTTCTGAACTGAGCTGTTCGAATGGTCTTGCCCGACTCGATCCTACGTTCTTTCCTCAAAAAAGAGTTCGATCTGCCAAATGGACTCTCGAGCTTCTCGAAAAAAGTGCCGAACGAAAACCGATGTTTGGCTGCTTTGGAATGCATGAGTGGGCGATGGTCTATCGCGCAGAGAATGTTCGGCATCAACAGATTCCGCTACGGCTCTCGGACGATGAGATTGCTGAGTTTGTGGAATCGCGTCCGCTGGTTTGCACTCATTTTGATGCATTTCGGTTCTTTACGGATAAAGCCCAACCGATGAATAAGAATCAACTCAGCCGCGAAACATTCCAGGATACCGAGCAACCCGGTTGCGTTCACACCAATATGGATCTTTACAAGTGGGCGTTTAAACTACATCCGTGGGTTTCAAGCGAGCTTATTCGTGAGGCTTTTTTCAATGCACTGGAAACCCGAAAAGTGGATATGCAGGCAAGTCCGTACGATGCTACGGAGTTTGGCTTGGATCCTATCAAAATTGAAACAGAGACGGGGAGAAAGAAATACGTAGAACGGCAAATGGAGATTTATCAGAATTCACAACCTATTCGGTATCGGTTGATTAATGCTTATCAAGAAGTGATTCAAACCGTGAGTTGATTTCTTGCCACGGAAACACGGAAATTTAAAATAGTTTTCTGTGCGGCACTGTGTTTCTGTGGCTATCAATCAGGAAAGAAGACCTTGTACTGAAATATCCTCATCCAATGACTCCCAGTGAATTCCAACTCCATTACCAATAAACCGCCAATCATTCTTTTCTTGAGGTGAAGCGTCTCGCAATTTTGGAAACCATTCAATTGGTACAGTTATTTCACGGCCATCTTCAAGAAATACCTTCAATGCATCTTCAGTAAACTCAATACTGGTTGCTTTTAACATTGTTTCAACTGTATTGTGAATAATTTAATTCTTTGCTACTGATACACAGAAATTCACAGAGATACTTTTTGGGTTTCTTCTGTACTTCTGCGGTGTTATTCTGCAAACGAAATCTTCCCAAAATTTACTTTTTTTGTCTTTCCATCTGTTTCCATCGCATATCCATTTCCAGCCAGCATCTCATTCGCTAAAACAGCAAAGAGTACAGCTTCCTTGGCATCTGCTGTAATTCCTAATTCATCAATAGTTCTGATTTCCACTCTCGGCAGCAGCTCATCAATCCGCTTCATCAGGTAGGGATTGTGTGCACCACCCCCGCTTACATAAAGAGTAGCTGATTCATCTTCATCGACATATTGTTTTATGTTTTCTGTGATGGTTCTTGCTGAAAGTTCTGATGCCGTTCGAACCAAATCCTCCGGTTGAAGTTCATTTACGGATATTCCCAAACTCTCCGTCTTTTTTTGAAGCCATTCGAGGTTAAAATACTCCGGTCCCGTTGTTTTGGATCTGTTCTCATCAAACCAGGAATCGTTTAACATCTCATCCAACAATCCTTCATTCACATTTCCGGAAAAAGCGATCTTCCCATCTTTGTCATACGGTTTTTGGAAATAGTGCATTGCAAGTGCATCGATCAATGTATTACCGGGACCGGTGTCCGTTGTAAAGGATTTTTTTGATGATTTTTTGGGCGGCAAATAGGTAAAATTTCCAATCCCGCCAATGTTCAACAAAATTCGGGTTTCCGTTGGATGAGTGAATAATATTTGATCTACCAGCCCGGCCATTGGGGCACCCTCGCCGCCGTGAGCCACATGTTTTTGACGAAAATCGCTGATGGTCAGAATTCCTGTTTTTGATGCAATATGATCTCCATCCCCGATTTGAAGGGTGTTGTTTACTTTATCATCAATCCCTTTCTGATCCCTCGCAGGATAGTGATAGATCGTTTGGCCATGGCTGGCGATACAGTCTACATGATTTCGGTCTACCTTCCATTCCTCCAAAGCCTTTAAAATCATATCTGCATGCAAATGGGCCAGTCGTGTATGCCAATAGCTGATCTCCTTTAACTTCACATTTTCAACCGATGTAATCTTTTTTAACTCTTTTCTGATCTTTTTAGAATATGGAATTGTCTCAAATTCCAGCAGTTCGACAGTTGTATTTTCTCCACTTCCCTGAATCTCACAAAGAGCTATATCGAGGCCATCCAGCGAGGTGCCGGACATCAACCCAATAATTTTTCGAGACTTTTTTTCTGCCAGATCGGCTAATTTTTTTATCGATGGATTCATATTTTATCACTTCATTAAAATCATATCTGAATCATACCAAAGATGCCTGAAGAAACCGAATCGGATTTTCAAGAATGGATCAAAGATGTAGAGTTCCTGGTCCATACATTAAAAGAGAGTTTTGAAGCAACAGACGCGCAATACAATGTCGATGAGATGAACGACATCCTCTATGTTGAACTTGAAGGACTGGATGAATACTCCGATGATGAAATTGTTGAAATCGCCGAACCTGTATTGGAAGTCAGTGAATTGAATTTTGAAGATATTATTCTTCTTCCCTTAAATAGTAAATAAGATTCATCTGATTCTTAAAACCACTTTTTGATGGTGGATTAGAATAGTATACAAGCTTAAATTTTGGCAAAATATCATCCTTATCAGACCGTTCAAAAATCTGTTAGAATGATAATGGATAAATCAATCAGAATTGATGTTTCTTTATAGAACAATTTACCTCACTTCTGTTTTTCTTCTTTCCTTCATGATGGCTTGCAGTACTAACACTGACGATGATAATGCCCGTTACTTTGAATTCACACACCAAAGTGATGACGTCAATTATACAATTGTCGCAAAAACTACAAACGAGGAAGTCATTGCCAAAGCTGAACAGGAGTTATCGCTGCCATTTGAGGAGAGAACTTTGCACATAAACGGCCCTATCGTACGTGGAAATCCAGGGTATAACAGTAGCTGGAGCTGGCATTTTGTGGAGAACGAGTGGGATCTTGTTGAATTATCAACCGAGGTGTGTGACGGACGGCCAGGCTTTGTTGAAGATGAGCTCAACTACTGGGTAGATAATGTTGGCCGTTTTTGTCCTTTTAATTCCCGTGTACTTAAAGAAGTAGATTTATAAAAACCATCCACTGATATTTTTAAAATACTGACTACTCGGAATCTTCTTCCTTTAAAACTACCATAACAGGACATTCTGCTGCATCTTCAATTTTTTGATGTATAGTTCTAAAGAAACTGTTTCTGTCGATATCCTCCGGTTCACCGAGTATAAGAACATCATTTTCGTCGGATATTTTTGAGACCGCCTTTGCGATATTATTCACCTCTGCTTTACTTGCCCGTATGAAATCTTCAGCAATTCCAGCCTGTGTCAATTCAGTGATCATATTTTGTTTCAATTGTTCTATCTCTTTATTCTCCTTCGATTCTGACCCCCGACCCGACAGCAACAAAAGCGATATCGGCAGCTCACTTGACTTGGATAATTCCCGAAGTACTGAAGCAATACGCCTGTTTACCTGGCCTTTTGAATAGATCGGTACTAATAAACGATCTACAGATTCTATAGGATGTGCTGTTAAAACCGCGTGGCTGTCATATTCATCTGAATATTGCTTTATGGTTTTGGGAAGATTAGGTGTAAACACAAGTTCGCTTTCCATCTCTATGTCCAGATCCTCAAGATCGCTCAAAACATCGTTCAGATTTTCCTGTGCTTCATCTTCAAATTCCTTTCTCGATTGTTCGGGACTTGTTTGCTCCGGAACCAACCTGTAGCCTAATACAAGTAACTTTAAATTTTTAAAAGCCTTTAAAAGTGCTTTCGGTAAAGCATTAGGATTTTCTATATCAACGGCCACTGTAACTCTGGGATGTTTAATTTGGTAAGCCTTCTGAGCTGTTTCTGGTAGTGAAAAAACAATTTCTGGAACAAAAAGAAGATACCAGATCAAAGAGAGGACCAGCACTCCAAAACCCAGGTAAATAGACAACGGTTCCATAAAAGCGATCAATCCAAAACTGAAAATCGCTCCCGATACGGGCACAGACCATTTTCCCATGGATTGAAAAGCCGGTTGATACCACCAGGGACGATTGTATTTAATTCTAATTAAGGTTATGCAGATCATTCCATACATAATGAGGTGTAAAAATGAAGCAACCTCAGCCAATATTTCAATTCTGCCCATCAATGTTAATCCTGTCATGGGAACTCCAACAACCATCAGAGCTATATGCGGAGTACCAAAACGGTCGTTCACCTTGCTGATTGATTTGGGTATCATTTCGTCTTTACTCAGTGCATAAACAGCACGTGATGAACTTAAGATAGAAGCATTTGCACTCGATAAAGTTGCCAAAAGCCCCGCCGTTAAAATTGCCAGGGCCCCAAAATCTCCTATTAATTCCCGCGCAACACCTACCATTGCAGTTTCACCGAGTTGACCCAGTTCTTCGTTTGATAACGTACTTGTACTAACAAACAGTGCTGCCACATAAAGTAACATTACTACAATTACGCTTCCGATCATTGCACGAGGCAGATTTTGAACCGGATTTTTAATCTCTCCTGCTACATTTGCAATCTGTACAAATCCAAGATAGGAAGTAAAAATAAGAGCGGTTGTGGTTAGAACTGGCCAATACCCCTTGGGAGCAAAAGTGTCAGGCACTGCTGCTTCTCCAATCAAACCGGTGGCATCTAAAATGCCATACCCGAATAGTAAAACAAGAATAGCAGCTAATGAAATCACCACTTGATTTTGCAATTTACCTGCCCCCTTGGTACCCAACACATTAACGAGCGTTAAAATTATGGCAATAAGAAAGGCAATGAGTACCATCGGGTCACCCAAATTCAATCCCACCTCTTCCAATATTTCAATCATGTATTGAGCAAATCCTGTCAGGTAAAAAGCACTTGCAAATACAAGACCGACCCACTGCCCCACACCTACTATAAATCCGGCATTAGCACCAAAAATGCGTGACACATAGTAATAAGCCCCACCATTCTCAGGCATGGCTGTTGCTAACTCTGAACTGGATAGTGCTACAAGAAGTGCTATTGCTCCACCTAAAACAAAGGATAATATTGCTGCAACTCCTGCCTCTCCGGCTGCTAAACCCGGAAAAACAAAAATTCCGGCTCCAACCATTGTACCGATTCCTATGGTTAATGCCTCACTTAAACCAAGAGTACGCTCAAGTTTTTTATGTTTTTTTTCTGTTCCGGCAGCCATAAATAGTATAACAAGAATTGCCTCTATTTCATTGAACCTACATTCATTTAGAAAGCAGTAACTAAGATAAATGTTTTAATTTAAGTGGTTTAATTCCACGACTCACCGGGGCGGAAAAGATTTAAGTCCCCCTTTGAAGGGGAAAAGCATGCGGAGTGAGCTGGGGGATGACTATCTGAGTTTTGAAGTGTCCAGACCTTGGTTCTGAGACACAGGAGTTCATCCCCCATTGCCCCCTTCAAAGTGGGGACACTTCACAATAAGTGCATAGATTGTTTAAAAAATTTGGATTATAAGTTGATACCTCGTGGGCTCTGCCCGAAATAGTTCATTTTTAACCGTGAATATTAATCCGGTTTGGCACTAAGAACTATCTATTTTAGATCAATGGACTGAACATTTCTGCAGATTGCTATTGTTTATGTGTATTAGTATACTAATACTATAAGATAATAAACTTATAAAGTTATGGTTACTGTTGAAAATCTGACATTTGCATTTAATAAAAGCCAACCCCTTTTTACCGGTTTAAATATGACTCTTGAGCCGGGAAACACATATGGGCTCTTTGGCTTGAATGGAGCCGGTAAAACTACTCTTCTGAATCATCTTTCAGGAATGTTGTTTCCAAAAAAGGGATCGTGCAACGTACTTGGAAAAAACGTCAGAAAACGTCTCCCTGAGACAATGAGTGAGATTTATATCCTACCGGAACAGTTCGATCTGCCAAAAATGAACGCTGATAGGTATGTAGATTTGCATGCTCCTTTCTATCCGCGGTTTGATCGATCCTATTTAGTTGAAATTCTTGACGAATTCCAGGTCAACAGACAGAAAAATCTCACCGAACTTTCATACGGCCAGCGAAAGAAATTTTTAATCGCCTTTGCCCTGTCTACCCATTCCAAAGTGGTTTTGATGGACGAACCGACTAACGGACTCGATATTCCGTCTAAAAGCCAGTTTCGAAAAATAATGGCGGGCACTGATCAGTCCGAACGCTGTTTTTTGATCTCTACCCACCAGGTTCGGGATCTCGATAGCATTATCGATCATATTATAGTTTTGAACAATGGCAAAATCATTTTCCACCAGAGCGTAATCAATATTTCGAAGACGCTCAACTTCGAAAAAATATCAGATGACAGCGACAGGATTGTGTTGTACAGCGAAGATGCTTTCGGAGGAAAAGCCGCCATCGTTAAAAAAAATAAAAGCTCTAAGGAAACTCAGATTGATCTTGAACTCCTGTTCAACGGAATTATCCAAAAGCAAGATCTGATCAACAACCAGTTTAAATCTTGATTGAATTATGAGTACAATAAATAATCAATTTTCTATTTCCCGGTTTCAATTGGTCTTAAAGAGATACGTGGCCCTGAACCAGCGAACCTGGCTGATCGGGTTTCTCTGCATCGCGGGTTTCCTTTTAGCAATTGCTGTACTTCCTACCATTTCAACCATGTTCAGTGTAGATCGGCCGGGCTTCATTGCCATTCGCGGACTTACACTTTCTCTTTACACGCTGGGCGGATTGATCCTGACAAGCATGATATTTAATGAAGTCCACTCGCCAACAAAAGCTTTCCAATTTCTTACACTTCCTTCAACAACCTCGGAAAAACTTTTTGCCGCTTGGTTTGCAGGATCCGTTGTTTATACTGTAGTATCTATGGTGGCCATAGTAGCTCTGAGTCTTTTAATCGAAACCATAAAGGGAGTTAATACCGGGCATTGGACTCCTTTTAATCTCTTCAATCCATTTTCCGCAGATGTTTTGTCAATGGTTCTCAGATTTTTCTTTTACCAGAGCATTTTTCTGTTGGGAGCTGTCTATTTCAAGAAGAATACGTTCATAAAAACACTGCTTGTTATCATCGTTTTTGTGTTAGGTACTATTTTTATACTGAATATTGGAATGTTGATATTTGGCCTTTCTCAGAATCAAGACCTCTCTATCAACATACAGTTAGATGCACAACAATGGATTACGCCGATCAAGTATATTCTCGGTATTGGATTCACCCTGTTCTTTATTTGGCTCAGTTATTTGCAACTCAAAAACAAGCAGGTGGCCTGATGGATTTCACAGATAAAGAACCGATCTATAAACAGATCTCAGACTATTTCTGTAAACAGATCCTCAAAAAAAAGTGGAAAACGGATGACCGCGTTCCATCCGTTCGGGAGATTGCCGTGCAAATGGAGGTCAATCCAAATACAGCAATGCGGGCCTTTCAGATCCTGCAGGATGAAGAAATCTTAATAAATAAGCGTGGTGTTGGTCATTTTATCGCAGAGGGAGCCTATCAAAAAACACTTGAGCTGCAACGCAGAGAGTTTATTGAACATGACGTACCCGTGTTCTTTCAGAAAATGAAACTACTGGGTTTTTCTTGTGATGAACTTGAAAAGATGATTGGTGAATAACATTCTCCATTAGCCGTACTTCACTGCTCAATATTCTTTTTTGCCAAACTCAAAAGCTTCTCTACCTTATTGGCAAATAAACAAACTACCTTATGCTACTCGAAGGCAAAAATATCCATTTTAAATATGGCGATGAGATCATTTTTAATGATTTCTCTTTTGGATTAAAAGAAGGTGAAAAACTTGTCTTGAAAGGAGAATCAGGGAGTGGGAAATCCACTCTATTTCGACTCATTCTTGGTTTTGAATCTCCGGATAAAGGTGAATTTCTATACAATGGTACTATCCTAAGAGATGGGACTTTGCAATCATTCCGAAAAGAAACTGCCTGGCTTCCACAGGATTTGAATATCGGAATTGGTTCCGTGAAAGAAGTTATTCATTACCCCTTTGAATTCAAGAACAGTTCTACAAAAAAACCTGATATAAAATCGATTGAAGACTTATTAGATGACTTGGGAATGGAGTCATCAATTCTCGAAAAAACATTCTCTGATTTGTCCACCGGTCAGCGTCAGCGGGTTGGAATTTTAATCTGCATTTTGATGGACAAATCCCTGATGCTGTTGGATGAGCCGACCTCGGCGCTGGATCGTGAATCCAAAGAGAAACTTGCAGATCTGTTGTTAAATTCAGACCGGACTATTTTATCCACTTCCCACGATCCGTTTTGGGTGGAACGGTGTGATCGAATCATCGAAATGCAATAAGCAAATTGTTATGGAAATTATTGAGCTTAGTTGGTTTCAGCTTGCAATTGGCTTCCTGAGTCTATTGATTCCTGCTGCTATTCTCTGGTGGTATCAAACAGGGCTGAACCGAAAAATGGTAATCGCCACCATTCGGATGACACTCCAGCTGCTCTTTGTTGGATATTACCTGGAATATATTTTTGAGTACGACAATCCCTGGCTGAACCTGGCCTGGATTCTTGTCATGGTTATTGTGGCCGATTTTGCCACCATTGACAGAAGTGATCTAAGGCAAAAAGCTTCGTTAGTCATTCCCATCTTTGGGGCTACATTCTTCGGAATTGTTATGATCGATTTCTTTTTTCTTGAAGTGGTGATTCAGCTTCGAACAATTCTGGAAGCTCAGTATGCCATCCCGATTACAGGAATGGTTTTAGGCAATTGTCTTCGAAGTAACGTAATTGGCATCAATGATTTTTATTATAATTTGAAGGAAAATAAAGAGCGATACCAGTTTTATCTTGCATCGGGGGCCACACGATCAGAGGCGCTCTATCCATTTTTTCAGCGGGCGCTTCAGAAATCAGCAAACCCTACATTGGCAAGTATGGCAACCATCGGGCTTGTTTCTCTCCCGGGAATGATGACCGGTCAGATTTTAAGTGGAAGTTCGCCTATGACAGCCATCCAGTACCAAATCATGATAATGCTGGCAATTTTTACCGGTACTATACTCTCCGTTTTCCTGGCCATTATATTTAGTAACCGGTTTGTTTTCTTTGAAAACGACATGCCCGATCCAACCATTTATAAAAATTAGATTAACAGGTATTTTTAAAACATAGAAAAATGTCTTATAATAATAGACATATTTCTATTTAAAATACTGTTATGGATAACAAGCAAGAGTACAACAAAGAGAAAAATTTGGTCAGAGAGGTTGCTACCAAATACGAAGTTAACGAAGAAAACCAGTTTAGTTTGGTAAACAAGGCACAACTTGGCCTGCCTGCATCTGCCTTCTTCGATCTTCAGGAGATTACAGAATTTTCCAATCAAGAGCTTTCCGGCCTTTTAAATGTCTCCTTCAAAACTATTCAGCGTTACGAAAAAGAGGGGAAGCATTTAAGTGCACAAAACAGTGAGCAGTTGCTAAAAATAATCGCACTGTATCAAAAAGCAGAACAGGTATTTGGCTCTCTCGAATCGTTCAATCGCTGGCTTCAAAAACCTGCACCCGGGCTTGGCGGGCAAAAGCCGTTTTCACTTATGCAAACATCCGGCGGTATTGATCTGGTTCGCGAAGAGGTCATTCGCATTGAGTTTGGCACACTGGCATAGTGGTTGTTTTTCGCATCACTACAAAACGCTGGGCAGGTGTGTTAACGGCATCCGGCTATCCTGCACGATGGAATTCTAAAGGAACAGATATTATTTATACAGCTTCCTCGCGCGCGCTCGCATGCCTGGAAAATCTGGTACACCGATCCGGGGAAGGCTTGAATCAGCAGTTTAAAATCACAGAAATTTATATTCCGGATCATATATCAGCAAAACTGATCAAACCAGAAAATTTACCGGATGGATGGCATCAAATGGATAACTATCATCAATGCCAGAAAATCGGTGACCAATGGATAGAAACTTCCGAATCTCTGCTTTTGGAAGTACCTTCTTCCATTATTCGGGAGGAAACCAATATTCTGATCAATCCGCAGCACGCTGAATTTTCTAAGGTAAAAGTTCACAATATCACACCATTTAGCTTTGATCAGAGATTATAAAATATCACTTAAAACGGCCATATCATGGGGATAAAGATTGTTGCAAGAATCCAAAAAATGATATTGAGAGGGAGTCCGATTTTGAAAAAATCTTTTATTGTATAGTGGCCCGGCCCGTAAATCATGGTATTTGTCTGATATCCGAATGGAGTAATCAGGCTGAGTGAAGCAGCAAATGTAACAGCATACAAGAAAGCTTGCGGGTTTACATTGATGGTTGACGCAGCCTCAATTGCGATGGGTGCCAGAAGAGCTGCCGATGCATTATTAGACATAACAGCAGTGATGATAAGCGTTAGCAGAAAAAAGCCGGACATCAATATCGTTGGGCCAAATGTTGCAAGTGTATCCACCATACCTGTGGCCATTAATTCAGCGGCACCGGTCTTATCCATTGCTGTGCCCAACGGCAACACTCCGGCAAGAAGCATTACAACCTTCCAGTTAATTGCCTCGTATGCTTCGTCCGTTCGAAGACACCCCGTTAAAATCATTAGGATCACTCCAATCACGGCACTTATTACAATAGAAGTAATACCCAAAGCAGCTGTTGATACCACACCCGCCAGGATTCCAAGTGCCCAATATGTTTTTTCCTCGCGATACAAGATGGTGTCGATTTTTGAAACCAACACAAATGCCGGTTCATCTTCAAGCTCTGCTGATCTCTCAGTACTCATACTCAACAAGATTGAATCTCCTCCTGAAAGCTCTATATCTGCTAAGTCATCATGCTTAACTTCTCCCCGCTGACGAATAGCCAGTGGCACTGCCCCAATATTTTCATAGAAAGGAAAGTCTCCCAGTTTTGTTTTTACAAGGGATGATTCAGGTGCAATAACGGCCTCAACAATCGCATCGCGGCCGTGTTCAAGGTCTTTATCCATCCATTCTCTTGAGGGAAGCAGTGAAACATCTTCACTTTTCATCAACTTTTTCATCTCGTCTACATTTCCGCGGATTCGTAAAATATCTCCGCCCTCAATCTTGATTTGATTCCTTTTTGCTGATGAATCATCGTTCTGTTTAAAAACCCGAATCACATCCAAATCCAGGTTTTTTGTTAAATCTTCTTCATCCAGGTATGTGCCTACGAGTGAAGAATCATCATTAATTTTAATATCTGTAAGATAATGCTGCATCTCATACTCTTTGGTCAGCTCCTCCTCTTTTCTACGCTCAGGAATCATCTTTATCCCAACTGTAAAGAGAAAAATAAAACCTGATACAATAAAGATGAGCCCCATTGGAGTCAGCTCAAACATACTGATTGCACTCATCCCCCTATCTACAGCAATTGAGCTTACCAGGATGTTTGTGGATGTACCAATCAGTGTTGTAGTTCCACCGATCATTCCGGCAAAAGAGAGTGGCATTAGCATTCGGGAGGGACTCACTCCAACTTTTGAGGCAATTCCCATAATCACGGGAATAAAAATTGCAACGGCCGCCGTGTTATTGATAAATGCAGAAATCACACAAATGAAAAGAAGAAGTGCAAAAAACCAGTAGTTAAAATTCTGCTGCATCTTCTCTGAAAAGAAATCACCTGCGGTATTTAGTATACCGGTTCGCCTCATCCCCTCACTTAATACAAACATTGCTGCCACAGTAACGGTAGCTGGATTACTAAATCCCGAGAGGCCTTCTGTAGGTGTAAGAATACCCGATCCTAAAAGGCACGCCATTATGATAATAGCTGTAACATCGAAGGTTACATAGTCGGTAATGAAGAGAAAAACGGCTACAACCAACAGCAGAAATACAAAAGCTATTTCAAAGGTCATTCTTTTTGCAATCTGTAAAATTCAAAATCAACTCTCCCAAAAAAACAAGATTTACCGACTTTATACAATAGGAATAAAAAATTACCTATTTAAGGTTTCTGCTCATTCAATTCCTGCATAACGTGCTCAATAGCTAATTGAAGCTGCGGATCTTCTCCCTCTAAGCGATCTTTGAATGTATTTTTTAGATAGATATCCGGATCAACTCCTGTTTTTTCAAGGTTTTCGCCACCGAGTGTGTAAACACCCCATGAAGGTAAACGGTAGAAGGAACCATCAACCAGTCTCTTTCCGGAGGTAAAAATTATCCACCGATAGGTTTCTGTACCGATAATTGTTCCCAGGCCGAGTTCCTTAAATCCCTGGGCGGTCAGTTCAGCATCGCTCAGAGATTGTTCATTTACAAGCAGAACGATCGGTTTAGAGGCCGGAGTAAAATTCGATTGAGTTGTTAACTCGCCTTCCCTGTATCCCCATTGCAGGTAAGGTCGTTGTGAGAGAAACCGGAGAACATCATCATGGACATTTCCACCGGTATTATATCGCAGATCGAGAATTAAAGCATCCCGCTGTTCACCCTCAGAAACCATCTCTTCTTTAAAATTCTCCAGTTCACCGCCTCCCATATTTTTCATATGGATATAAGCAATTCTTTCGTCAGATTGTTCATCAACAATTTGCTGACGTTGGCCAATCCACTCCTCATATATATCATCCCGAACAGAGGTATAAGAGCTTGGTTTTAGTTTTACTTCATGATTGGCTGATCCACGGCGAAATGTCAAAATCATCTCCTCGTCCATGGATGGTTTTGTAAAATAATACTCCCTGTTTTGTGATGGATCAACCTCCAATCCATTCACTTTTATTAACTGATCGCCGGGCTGAACCTCTCCATCTGTTTGCCAGGCTGGCGATTGATCGACGACCCGTTGAACGATATAGGGATCATCATCCTCAAACAAGATACCGGTCGCCAGGGATGAACTTCCATAATAGAGATCTTCTTCATCCCCCGATGAATAAAAACCAAGATGTGAAGAGTTCAGCTCTCCAACCATATCATTCAGCAGCTCTCTCAGATTGCTTCTTGTACGCACATGCGGCAAAAATTGCCGGTAATAATTGCGAACAGACTCCCAGTTTTCGCCATGAAAATCGCTGCTGTAAAAATTCTCTTCCAGGTTTGCCCACATTTCATCAAACATCTGGTTGAACTCATCCCGAAGATTCCGCCGAAACGTGTGAGTGATCTCAATCTTTTCAACACTGCCGGATTCAATATTCATTGTGTGGATATCACCATTCAGGAGCACCCAGTAAGAATCATCCACATTCAAAACCCCACTTGATTCCATCTCGGTTCCATCAATTTTCTCAGTTTTAGGAGTTTCAAAAGGTTCAAATACCGTTTTCCACCAACTGGTGTCTCCCTGGGAGTGGTTCGACCTGTAAAGCAGGTATGTCTTCTCACCTTTTTTAAAAATTTGCGGTGTTGTTTGTGTACCGAACTGTGTTCCAACCTGCTCCCATCTGTCCCGCAGTCCCTCTTCCCGGATGGTTATTTCAATACTATCTTCTTCAGGTTCTTCACCGTTTCCATTTTCATCATTTGTCCCTTCATCTTCGGTTTCCTCAAACAGTTTATCTACTTGTTCCGACCGAAATTCTGGTTCAATCAAATCTAAGGCTATTCGATAGATATCTGTTTCTTGTGGACCGTACGGATAGTTTGGCTGGGTTCGATTGGTCTGGAAGTAGATATATTTCCCATCGGGAGACCATACCGGATTTGTCTCTGAGACAAAGGTATCAGTTATTGTAATAACCGATTCGTTTTCAATATCATAGAGATACAGATTCTGTTCGAAATTTCTGAAAGCCGTGTAAACGATAAAGGTATCATTGGGAGAGAAAATTGGAGGCGAAGAAAAGAGGTCCCAAATTTCATCTACAACTACAGTTTCGCTCTCGTACGATTGTAGATCCATGATTCGAACTTCACCTCTTCCACTCAGATATACAGCTTTTGTCCGGTCACTGTTTAGGGAAACAGATCG
The DNA here is from genome assembly GCA_034521495.1 of Balneolaceae bacterium. Classification (NCBI taxonomy): domain Bacteria; kingdom Pseudomonadati; phylum Balneolota; class Balneolia; order Balneolales; family Balneolaceae; species Balneolaceae bacterium. The sequence goes on along the minus strand of JAXHMK010000022.1, from coordinate 225,287 downwards.
ATTATTTTGCATCTCATCCGTAACCTGGATTTCCCCTGATGCACCATTAGCCGAGATAGTAAACAGATTTTGATATCCGTCTTTTGTCTGATTGAACAGGATGGTTTTGTTATCGTTCATCCAAAGAACTTCCTTCACGCGGCCATCCACACTTGTTGGCAGTTTTCGCACAAATTTACCTTCTGCGTCAGAAATAAACAGTTCTCCTCTTGATGAAAACGCCAACTTCTCTTTATCAGGTGATAGATCAAATGCCGTGATATTTCCCTGCACATTAAAATCCTGTTCTTTGGCTAATGTGTTGTTTCCATACACCGAAATCGGCACCCTGTTTGCCTCACCCGTTGTAACATGGTAGATCCAAAGCTGGTAATCCTTTTCAAAAACAACTTTCTCACCATTCGCACTTACATTCGGAAATTTGATGGATGATGAAAACTCTGTCAGATGTTCTTTCACTCCCAGGTTAAACTGATACAAATTATACTCTCCATTTAATTCATCAGAGATAAAATAAACTGTGCCGTTTTCATCAATGGTTGGCCACATATCTTTACCGCGAAACTCTGTCAACACCCGGTACTGCTCCGTTTCGGGATCATATACCTCAATTTGAGGGGCAAATTCGCCGCGATATCGTTTCCTGTGATCCTGATTTTTACTCTCCCACGAGGTATTAAAGTAGAACGACCCGTTTGGATGCATCGCCAGGTTGTGATCGGTATTGTGATAATGAGCAAAAATTCTGCCCGGAGTTCCACCTTCTCTTGATATTTCCCACGTACTAAACCGATTCTCACGGTCGGATGTAAAATAGATCGTTTCGGAATCCCAGGACCAACCTTCTACTTCATCTGTTGATTGATGGAATGTAAGTTGCTGCAGATCCCCTCCTTCTATCGGCATAATATAGAGATCCTGGTTTCCATACTGGTTTGATGAAAACGCAATCCATCGTCCATCCGGAGAAACAGACGGACGGGTTTCAACGCCATCCATTGCTGTTAGTCTTGTAGCTATTCCTCCATCTGCCGGTACTTTCCACAGATCACTTTCATAGCTAAATATTATGGTTTGGGCATCCGGGGTTAAGGTTGGATGACTGGTAAAATAAGGTTCGTTCTGAACTGCCATTGCAAGCGTAGAAAAAGAAGTCAAAAGCAACATTGAAACGGCCCGAAAGAATCGCTTATCAAATAGAAGCATAGATTTTGAGATTGATTACAAAGTTGTGAGACTGACAATTTACGAATTAACACAAAGACAGGATAGATCATTACTTTAAAAAGCAACGGCAGACCTGCGCTCAATCAGGTCCGCCGTTTTGTCTCTCCGTTATCATATATGATAAGCTAATAGAGTTAAAGAGGTTTAATGGGTGATTAGCAATTTTCTACCCAAAAAAACCAACGTAATAACTCCATTGAGAAAATCTAACCCAACCTTCACTTTACAGGCACCTCCATGCCCGCTACACAACCTCGCTTTATGTAACTTTAAAGGTTGGGTTATGAATTATTCTCTGCCTGAAGCATATCCTTAATCTTCTCCAATCTCACTACATAACTATGTAGTTTTGTATTCAATACCATATTTATTCGTTTATGGAATAACTTCTGATGTTGAATTCCAGTTAAAACTTCCGCCCGATGTAAGAGATTCATGCTGCCCAAAATTTTTTTTAACCGCATATGTTACAGACAGGGTCTTCGATTTTTTTATCACAGCAGATGGATCTTTTTGAAAATGTAAATAATGGTTACTTCCCGAAGAAAAAATTGAGGATGCTGATAGAACAACCAATCCCAGGATGACGGGCACAAAGACCCTTGTTAATCTGTGTTGATTTAGATGTTTTAAAAGTTTTTTCATTTCTGCAGGCTGAAAGGTTTATATCGTAAAAGCATATAACTTCTTCTCTTCCTATTGAAAATACTTTCATCACCCCCATTAAACACTACATATCTATGCAGTTTTTGTTTGTATCAGCGATAATTATGAACATAGAATTAGCAGAGGAGAGAGGCCTCAGGCTACCGGCACTTTAATCAGCCAGTGGGTTCCCTTACCGGGATTTGTTTTTAGATTATATTCTCCATTCAATTGCTCAACTCTCTCTTTAATATTTTGCACTCCGTAACCGTCACTTCTTATTTTTTCCGGGTCGAATCCAATGCCGTCATCTTCAATTCGAATATGCAGTCTTCCCGAGATCATCTGAAACTGAACAACTACATGATTAGCCTCTGAATGGCGGGCGATATTGGTGAGGATCTCCCGAAAAATCAGCCAGATATTTTTGCGTTCAGTAATGGTGGGACGGCCCGAAAATTCATCGGGATATGTAAACTCATGTTTAATATTTTGTGCGTCCAGCATATCGGCTGCAAACCGTTTACAACGCAGAAACAGGTTCGTCCAATCGTCGTTTTCGGAGTGGATAACCCATACAATATCACTGACTTTTTCTTTCGCCTCGCGGGATGATTTTGTGATTAATGACAGAAATCGATTGTTCTCTTTTTCTCCAAGTTTCCTGGAATTGATGGCATCCGCGAAAAAATTTATACTACTGAGCGTTGAACTTAATTCATCATGAAGATCCCGTGCGATACCATCGCGAATTCGTTGCTCTCTTAATATGGCATTCAATCGTATTCGATAGCCGCCATAAATAATTCCGCCTGCAATCAACAAATATCCTATATACGCCCAGATGGTTCTGTACCAGGGCGGCAGAATGGTAAACGTAAATGAATCGATACTCCCGGCCTTTTCATATACATTTTTTCCCTGAACCTGGAATGTATAGGTACCTTCCGGTATAAATGTATAATCTTTCTGCATTTCCTCCGTCCATTCACTCCACTGGTCATCATATCCCTGCAGCCTTATTCTATAAGTATTCAGCGCCGGATCGATATAACTGGCTGCGGCATAGGTAAAACGAAGATCATTGTTTTCATATGTAAACTCTGGTATATCTGGGAGTTCCCCGTGCCCGCCATAGATCAATGAATCGTTGGGCATAAAAACACCGGTAATGTTTGTGTTAAAATCGGATTCGTAACTCCAATCAGTATCAGACAGATGGAACAGCCCCTCGGAGCCGCCAAACCAGAGACTTCCATCAGAATTACAATGAATCTCCTGTATTGAACCCTCATTTCCAATCAGACTGTACGGCTTTTCAATAATTTCCCATGAATGATTTACACGAATCGCCCTTTTGATTTTATGGCCACTTATAAACCAAATTTCATCATCTGAACACTGCTCAAATGAAAAGACCTGGGATGTCACAATATTTGAGTTACCGGAAGGAGATTCATACAAATTAAAACTGGTATCTGGCAAAAATGAATCGGATTCTTTATCAAATATATATAGCCCGCCATCTGTCGCCAGGCTTATCTTATCATTTATCGAAGAGATATTTCTGATGGTGGAATATTCACCCTCAATATCAGGGATGTATTTTCTTGTCTGATTACCATCTAATGAGGTAAACAGAACTTCATTTTGAAAAGTAACGGCCCAAATTCCATCGATATCTGCATAAAACTGGCGAATTTCTGATTCGCTGTATAACACTTCCGAACGATCAACGGATTGTTCACTTATGGTAATCTGTTCGATGGAATTCCGATGAGCTCCAAAAAAAGTATTTCCGCTGTTACCGGGAATTTCCAGTTTTCTGTAGCTGCCCTCCTTAAGAATATTTTCAGACTCATTACCCAAAATTCGAAACAAGCCGGACGGAAACGAAGCATAGAGAGTCCCGTTTAGTTGAATAGCATCATACACCAATTCATCTATACCGGGATGTTTATGAACTTCATTCTCATCTTCAAGAAGAAATAATCCATGGGTCGACCCAATATATACCGTACCCTCTAAGGACTCTATAAATTTTGTACTGCCATCAAACCCATTTTGCTCTTGAATAGCGGTAAGTGGATTATTAGCCAGGATTTTTATAACTCCGTCTGATGATGTTGCCCAAAGTGTCCCTTCCCGGTCTTTATAAACCTCATAAATTACATTTGTGGGAAGTCCATTTTCTTCGGTTAGAATATGTTGAATCGTACCATCATTACTCATCACCACCACTCCCCCATTCAGAAACGCCAGTGCAATATCCGTTTCATTGATAGCAGTTGCCCTATAAAGAGAATGTTCCTGTAAATAGTCATCTGCACCGGTGGACAGATCAGTAAAGCGTCCATTTTGGTATTTCACAAAACCGTGATTTCTGAATATCAACAGTTTATAATCGGGGTATTTGAGTATTTCGATCAATCGATCATCGGTAAATGGATCAGACCCTTCAATGGGTTTCCATTGGTAATTCACCATCCGGTTTAATCCGCTGGCTTCTCGTTGAACCCAAAGTTCATCGCCTGCTTTAAAAATTCCCCGGAGTCTCTCTTCGCTCTCCACAACTTTTACCGTATCCTGTTCCAATATCAAAATAGCATCCGATGTGCGATGATACAGCTTCTCATCAAACTCAACTATCTGCCAAACATCAGCAAACGAACGGCGAGTAGAGTCAATCTGGTTTTTCAGGGAAACTAATCTAAACTTATTTAATGAATCGCTTTCGAGATATCCAAAATCTCCAACAGCGCCCCAATGGATCTTTGAATTAAACAACTGAAGCGACCGAATAGCCCCTGTATCGGGTTTATATTGTAAGCTCTCCCAATCTACACTGTCAAATTCTTGTATCGTTTCTCCCTGACTTCCAAAATAGAGAAACCCGGAATCATCCTGTGTTACAGACCAAATTTGAGGATGGGTACCGATCTCTTCTGAACTGTAATGGTGGATAAGAGGCACACCCTGTCCACATACACTTAAAGGATAAAGAAGAGTAAGCAGAACAACGCTTATCCACCTGATCATTAATAAACCATTTGGTTATAAATCTTCAACTTCTTCCGGATCTCCTGCTTCAACAATTACAGGATCATTTCCGTCTCCGAGATCACTATCTCGGGGAATAGACTTAATTCGAATATATATGGGGCTTTTTGTCTCTGATATAAAAGTTAAGTCGAACAGGTTTTCATTTGTAAGCTTTTTCCTTGAATGGGGAGAAACAGATTCTGACTTCGCTTTGGTTTTGTCTTTAATGATGAGCTCAGCATCCGTTTTATTTTCTACAGCCTTAACGATTGGATTCACGATGTACACCTGTTCTTTTTTAGTTTACCATGTTGTGTTGAATAGAAATCCCGTTAGAGAGTACCATTTTTTTAGTACTTCTAAAAAATAATAATTGCAGTTAGTTTACAATTATTCCCTGGCCATCGTTATTAGGCCATTTGCAAGCCCCATTGCCACCGCTTCCGCTTTGCTGTTTACCTGTAGTTTCCGGTAAATATTTCGGATATGATAGCCTACACCATCCACAGACAGATAGATTTTATCGGCAATAGCTGAATAGGAATTACCTTCTGCCAACAATCGCAAGACCTGCTGCTCCCGGTCGGTAAGATCCAGTTTCTTCTTTTTCTTGGGTTGAGTCTGCATAGAAGCGATCACTTTTCGGGCAATAATCGGAGACATGGGAGAACCTCCTTCATACGCATCTTTTACCGCCTGGATCAGTTCATCCGGTCCCACTTTTTTGATGAGATACCCAATAGCCCCGTTCTGCAGAGCTTTAAAGATATGCTGGGAATCTTCCATCACCGAAATCATAATGATGGAGAGTTTAGGATTGATCTCTAAAAACTTCTCGACGCCTTCTGTACCCAAAATTCCCGGAAGCTGAATGTCTAAAAGAATGATATCACACCAGGCAATATCATCGGATTCAAGAGCCGACTCACAATCGCGAAATGTATTCTTTACCACGATTTGAGAATCGCTATCCAGAATGGTCTCCCATCCCTCGCGAATATATTGGTTATCCTCTACAATGACGACACGTATCAGTTTCGGTTCTTGTCCGTTTTCTTCCATCAGTTTTTATTTAAAAATGGCTATCATTTGAAAGCCATTCACTACATGGGTATGTAGTTTCTTTTAGATAATCCAAACTGGAGTGGAATTCAAGTCTCACGTTTTTCAAATTTTCAAAGTCCGTCTGAGCATATTAAATATTCTAACTCACAGCTGTCCTAACCATTTTAAAAATTAAGAAGAATCGTTCTTTTTAACGCGCCAGGAACAGTTTTATAGGGTTCCTGAATTGAATCCCCAAACCCATGATAAGAGGTTTGAATGTATATAGTCCTGCATGAAATACGGGGTGGCAGCAGGCGAATTCCGAGAGACCCCGAATGGATCAAATATTCATTATTGAGAAATAATTGGGTATTTATTGCGCCAAAGACATCCCTTGGGAAACCCCATTCGGGCTTCTTCAATGGTCAAATCTCTGAATCGAGACTGTCAAAAAGGATGTAAGGAAAATCAATATTCTCATTTTTGTCATACCGGACCCCGATCCGGTATCTCCACACTGATTAACAATTGGAGATTCTGAATCAAGTTCAAAATGGCAGGAATTTATTAAGTTCGGTTCCTTATAGGGTTAATCAAAAATTAGGTACAGGTGATTATCAAGAAGTTTTTTCAACGCACGCGGTACACTCAACCCACTCTTCACTTGGAATGTGCTGGATCGCCTTGGGACTGTTGCCTCGCTCAAAAACAGGTTTGAAAAGTACTTTTCCTTCATCATGTTCTTTACCACAGGTATGACAGCTAACCTCGTGGTCCATCCGAAGTGGTGTATATCCGGTAATCACCCAGCCGTCGTGTCCCTGGTGAGAAGCAAGGCTTTCCAATGCCGCTCGCACGGTTTGAGATTTATTGCCGCTGTAAAATTTATCAGCGAGTTCCTGAAGCAGGCCAACTGTAGTATTATCAAGTGTAAAGTTAAGACGTTTCATGATGCGGATGATTTTCTTCTTCCAGGATGGGATGGTGATTATGCTTTTTTACATCGCAGGTTTGATGATGGCGATAGTTAAACCAGTGTCCGGCTATTAACAATCCACTCCCAATAACAGTTAAAGTGGTTTCGAACCAGAGTCCGATAAAAAAATGCCCGGGGAACCAGCCTATCAAAACCAGTAAAAATCCGCCCGACAAAAGACGCGTGATCTTTTTGTCAAAATGACTCCGTTTTGAGGCGAAATATATGGTCGGTAAAATGAGTACTATAAATATAGGGTGCAGCCATTCGTGCATTACAGTGGTAAACCCCCATAAAGGAAGAACGGCTATAAGCACCGGTACTAAAAGACAATGAATGGCACACATTCCTGAGATGCCGATTCCCAGCCTATCCCAAAGAGCTGATGCTGTAAAACTTTTTTCTGACAAAGCGAATTTCATTAAGCGTTTTAAAGTGTGTATTAAAGTACACACTATTTACACACCGATCAAGAGAAGTGTCTGGCTACCCGTCAGACCGATCAAAGCGGGTATCTGTTTAGCATGATTAAAAAGATACAACTGTGGTAAAAATTAGTACGGCACTGCTTGTAAGCATGTTATGGCGAGGATCAGGTGTCGTCCGCCAGGCGGACTTTTGGTAGGTAGCATTGACATAAACCCTCGGTTAAAAACCGAGGGCTACTGCCTGTCGTCCCGTAAAATGGGACTTGGGTTCTATGTAGCCTTTCTGTTTCTGCCTTCTCCAAGTGGCTCCGGCTTAATGATCAAATGAACACTTTTTTGAAATAATTGGCCAAAAATCATACTACTGTCTGCACGCTATTTTGTCTAAAGACCAAATCCGGCAGGCGGACGAAACTTTGCTGCTGGTGTTAAAAATCGGTATGTGCAGCGGGCAAACTGACGCGAATATACAGGATCAACAAGACTACCCGTTCAACCATCAAACACGCTAAACAGGTATCAAAGCGGTCAGACAAGTAAACGAATTGATTTTCTTATTCTTCCCTTGTCGCTTCAAAGGGTAACATTCCATCCGGCGTGCGCACCGAACCAATCAATTCATTCCCTTCAATTGTGCAAATTGTTGTAACCAATCCACCATCTACGTAGGCTCTAAATGTAACGGTGTCAGCTTCCACATCTACAGAACTGATGCTAATTACCCGGCCGGTATCAAATTCAATTCTGCCGGTGTACTCTTCCTCTTCTCCCTCTTCAAATACAACTTTTCCCTTACGGTATTCAGGCATTGTCTGTTCTACGTTAAACGCCCAGGCTCCCGAAAGGCCATCCATGACCTGGAAACTGCCAATCGTTACTATTGAAAAAATAACTGTAGTAAGTATTAAAATACTTTTCTTCATATCTGTATCTCTATTTTTCGTTTTTGTTATTGGTAGTATTCGGCAAACTCATTCTTTGGCAGATTCTGAGTCTTCTTCCCCATCCTCGCCATTTTCATTCGTCTCATCAATCTCTTCAGCAAAATCTTCAAACAGTTCACGGGCTTCCTCATCTTCAAGTTCCATCTGCCGCTCCATCAGCAACCGGCGATGTTCAGCCATATCGTCATCTTTCAGAATTTCGTCAATCTCACGCGGTTTAGGAAGTTCATCTACAGAATTTATCCCAAAATGCTTCAAAAAGTAACTGGTTGTTTTGTAAAGTAATGGCTTTCCGGGTGAGTCTGCCCTGCCCGACACCTTTACCAGCATTTTCTCTAATAGTTGCCTAAGAATGTATCCTGAATCCACACCTCGTATTCCATCCACTTCCGGTTTGGTAATGGGCTGGCGATATGCCACAATGGCCAGTGTTTCAATAGCGGGCTGAGACAGTTTCCGATACGCATTCTCATGCTGAAATATACTAAGCCACGGATGATATCTTGGTTGAGTTACAAATGTATATCCGCCACCGGTTTCTTCAATCCGAAATGAAAGATCGTTCTCTTCAAACCGGGAATTGAGCTGATCCACAATTTTTTGAATCACTGTTTGATCCAGCTCCAGTTCTTCCTCGCTCTCTTTGATAATATCGGCCAATTTCTCCCAGGAAATTGGCTCAGGACTGGCAAATATTAGAGCCTCAATCACAGAAGTGAGTCGGGTTCCGTCGACAAATCGGTAATCTAACATTCAGGTTTTAAAACAGTTTAAAATTAACTCGTTACAGTCATCGGATGAGTGTGCTCAGCACTATCAATATTCCGATACAGAACACTCATCCGATGACTAAGTTCTCTTAACGCCGGTAACATATTAACGTATTTTCGTCTTTTTGCGTAACACGATATCCCAGCAAGTGAAAAATATCCTTCACCAGGAATCGAGCTGTATTCGTATCCACTTCAAAGCTGTTATCACTGAGTTTACTCACACCCGGTAGATATTTAAGTAAATTATGGAAAAAGCTTTGCCTCAAATAGCCCGAAAGTGTAAGCCAAAATTCCGGCACTTCCCGAACAATCAAAAATCCGTCGCGTCCTTCTTTTTGATAAAGGGGCATAAAAATTCGTCCCGATACAGGAGCTTTTATCAGTTGGTCATTCTCATATGCAAGGGGGGTATTTTTTTCGACAAAATTAAAATTCTCAAATCCACTGATCATATCAAACTTGCGTGAATCCTCTACAATTTTATGATGAATCACTTCGTAGTACGTGTCTGGCACTCCGTTACTGTTTCTCAATATTTCCTCTTTCTGCCGCACTTCCTCTTTCGTCAATTCGTAAAATCCCTGGCGATGTAGAACCAGCCAAATAAAAGCTTCACAACGTTTTACAGAGATTATGGCTTCATGGGCACCGGCCTCAAAACCGATCGCCTTAAAACCAAGGTTGTTGATGTAGCTGAGAAGCGTTCCCTTAATATTTTCCTCAATTCCCAGTATTTGGGGAACCGGGAATTTACGTGCAAGATTACGGTTTGCAAGAGTATCATTCAAAAGAATAAATGCGCAGCTTTGCGAAGAGGTGGTATGGAGATCTATAAATATAAACTCACTTGCCGTACCTGCATGTTTGTCGATAATGTGATCAACAGCTTTTTTGATCTCCAGGCTCTCCCGGTATTCCACCGGTCTGTTTTCGGCTTTACGAAAGGAAAAATCCTGGTTGGTATTAAACCGCTCCCACAGACGATTCAGATCGGTGTCCAGAAAACGAACTCCCAGCTTTACAGCCTCTATATTCCCTGTAATTGCATATACAGATCCCTGGATTTCATTACTTCCAGCTGTAAATTTTTCAGCTACTCGATCAACTGCATCAATTCCCGCGGGTTCATTGCCGTGAATTCCAACAAAAAATACAATGACAGCTCCCTCTTGATTTCCGGTTTTCGACCATCGTATACGATTTATCTTTTTTTCTTCTTTTGTCTCGATTTTAGTCTTTTGCATCCGTACGTTTCTTCATCTTATTCCAGATATCCTGCGTATCCTTATCTGTAATAATGCCAACAAGTGCATCTTTTTCAACAACAGGCAGACAGCTCACCTCTTTATCAATCATTAATAGCATGGCATATTTAATATCATCATTCGGGCTGATTGTAATCGGGTCTTTATCCATCACATCAGCAGCCGTTGCAAGGCCGTCTTTTTCAGGATCATCAAGATAACGAACCAACCGATTTTTTGTAATGATTCCTTGCAATTTTCCGCGACTATCTTCTACAGGCAGATGCCGTATATTCCTCCATTCCATCACTTTCAGTACCAGTTCTGCAATATCGTTTTCGGTAACAGTCACAAGATCCGTCGTCATGATGTTACTCACCATGTCGTACTGAATTTCGAACCCCTCTACCTCACTGTAGTCCCCCAGTTTCCACTCGTGAACAGGTTGATCTGTAGCACGCCGTTTGTGCATAATTGCTGTAAGAGCCACTGCCGATTCACCCCGATCTAAATGCTCCCGTAACTTTCGATAACTGTCTACAGTCCAGCGGGAACCAGTTGCGTGATTTTCTGCACGGGCACGTATAATATTAAGATTCTTGTTGATATCTTCTTCATCCACTCCCTTTTTTTGGAGGCCTTCGCGAGCCATCGGAATAAGAACCTCCAGTATGAGTCTTCGGGCCGACATCAGCTTACCATCCCAAACCATACCGCTTTGGATTCCCCACATAGCTGCTTTGTAAAAATTTTCTTTCACCTCGTCAAAATTTATACGTTCCCAGATATTGCGGTATTTCTCAGGCAGGTTGCTCATTAATCCCACCCAAAATGCAAAATTTGCAATTTCATCTTTAATAGTTGGGCCAGACGGCAGATATCGATTTTCAATTCGCAGATGGGGAACTCCGTCTAACATCCCGTAACATGGGCGATTCCATTTATAGATGGTGCCGTTATGAAGTTGCAATGCTTCTAATTTTGGAATATCACCTTTTTCAAGTGTTTCCAAAGAGTCTTTCTCAATATCTGTAAGAAACAGCAGTGTGTGCCGGGCAATATCATTTTTATAAACATCCGAAACGCCTTTAATCCACCGGTTTCCAAATGTAACCCGCTGCTCGCGTTCCCTCAGGTGATACCCTTTCCCCCGCGTATCAATACTCTGCTGGAACAACGGAATTCGTGTTTCTGCCCACAACTGCTTTCCAAACAGAAGCGGTGAATTACAAGCCACCGAAAGTACCGGCCCCGAAAGCATCTGAGCCCAATTATACATATCGGTAAAATCATCCGGCTCTATTTGATAATGACACTGAAAGCTGGTATTACAAGCTTCAAACAGAATATTGTTGTGCGTAAGTATCAGTTCATCTACACCTGTAATATTCAGTTCAAACTCTCCTCCCCTGAGTTCATAAATAATATTTGCCAGCGCTTCGTATCGCTGTTTGGGTGTCATATACTCCATCTGAACGGCTCTAAAATCGATTGATGGCAGTATGCCGCTGAGTATAATCGTTTCATTCAGGCTGTTTGCAGCCTTTTCTGCTTTGTTTAAGATCTGGCTTAGCTGCAATTTAAACTGTGTAAAACAGTCCCCGCTCAGTTCAATGGGATCGAGGTTAATCTCCAGGTTGTACTTGGCCAGCTCGGGTGTTACATGATCATCATTAACCTTCTCCAAAATTGTAAGTGCGTTCATGGATGGCTTGAAATACTTATCAACCAGGCAAAATTCCTGCTCCGCCCCTATCCTTGTAATACCAGATTCAATCTGTTTGCTTTGCAGCATCTTGTCAATCGCTTCCACATCATGCAACAGATGCTTCAAAAACTGTTTTCGCGATTCCGGATCCTTTGCAATTGATAACTTCTGCGTTCCCATAGCTATTCTAACTCAATATTATCCGTCTGATTTCCCAGATTCAGATTTACTTTTATCATCATCACTGTGTAAACGTCTCAACAGCCGTGAAGTTATCGTCATATAATTTTGCTCGGTAATAATTCCTACCAACCGATTATTCTTTACAACCGGAAGGCACCCAATTTTCTGACTGTCCATAATATCAATCGCTTCCAAAATAGATGCTTCCGGATGTATGGTAATAGGATTTTTAATCATAATCTCTTCCACCGACTTACTGGACGATCCTTTATTATGAATGATATTACTAAACTCTCTGAACACCATTCTCATGGTAATCAACCCAACCAGGTGTTTGCTGTCATCCTCAACGGGTATATACCGGATCCGCCTCCACTCAAACAGGTTTGCCACCAGTTCAATAATATCATCTTTTTGAACAGTAAAAAGATCGGTTGTCATGAACTCCTCCACCAGTAAACTCGACGGCTGCCACATCTCCATATCATCCAGCTTGGCCAAGCCCCACTTGTGCACCGGTTCTCCCTTCTTTTGATTTTTGATCATCGCATTGGTCACAGCCGTTAATGCCTGTTCCCGGCTTATATCTTTCATCAGGGAGTTGTATGATTTTACCATCCAGTAGCTGCCGGTTTGAGCCACATCTGTTCTCTCCTCAATAATATCGAGATAACTCGTAATGTCCCCGTCATCCACACCCGCATTTTCCAACCCTTTTTTGGCCAGCGGCAGTAACTCTTTTGTGATTAATTCCACGGCTGAATACCGCTTGTCGTCCACCCATTTAAACTTTGTATCAAGGCCCAGTTTTGAGGCCGCAAAAAAGTTCATGCGTGCATCATCAAAATCCAGTTTTTCTGTGATGTCATCGTAGGCTTCATCCAATCCATTCAGCAAGCCCAGCCAGAATGAAGCATTTGCAATTTCATCAATTACAGTTGGACCGGAGGGGAAGATCCGATTCTCAATTCGAAGATGAGGGACGCCATTGCTGATTCCATAACAGGGCCGATTCCACCGATACACCGTTCCGTTGTGAACCTGCAACGCCATCAATTTTGGGATCTCTCCTTTATCCAGGATTTCATCGACATCTTCGGTAATATTTGAGCTGAGCATTACCCGGTAGCGCGCAATATCTTCCTTATAGATCTCCAGGATACTGTCTTTCAGCCATTCATTCCCAAATGTCACACGCGGACTGCTTTCCCTCAAATGACCTCCCACTTTCCGGGTATCCACGGATTGATGAAAAAGAGCTACTCTTGTTTCCGACCAAAGTCGTTTTCCAAAAAGAAGAGGAGAGTTCACTGCGCTGGCCAATACAGGCCCGGTAATAGCTTGTGCCAAGTTATATTTGTGTACAAACTCTTCGGGCGATACCTGCATATGCACCTGGAATCCGGTATTACAAGCTTCCAAAAGAGGAGTATCAAAGCGCATCAATAACTCATCCATTCCCTGGATTCGCAAATCGTACTCATCACCCCGAAGTTTATTGATAGCTGCACACAACGCTTTATAGCGTGGGAGTGGTGTAAGGTTTTCTATGTCCAGGTCAGATTTCCGGATAGTTGGCAAGACGCCGGTCAGCACAATATCGCCGTCAAATTCCCGGATTGTTTCCCGGACTTTATCCAACTGGCGAACAATGTTTTGTTCCATTTTTGAGAGACACGCTCCCTCAAATTTCAACGGATCTAAATTTGTCTCCAGGTTAAATTTTGCAAACTCCGTTGTAAATTTATCGTCATCGAGAGCTTCGAGAAGTTCTATGGAAATAGGAGCAGGTTTAGCGTACCTGTCAACCAGGCAAAGTTCCTGTTCAGCGCCAATGCGAACGGTGTCTTTTTCAAACAGGTCATTATTCAACATCCTTTCCATTGCACGGATGTCATTCAAGAGATACTTGATAAACTCCTGGGTTTGTTCTCTGTTTTCTGCCAGTTTTACTGTTTCAACACCCATAGATTTTTGGTTCAGATAATTTGAATTCAGACCCGAAACGGGAACCGCCCTATTAATACCAAATTAATTGAAACGGAACAAACACGGAAATCTCAATCTAAAATGATTTTTTTACAAGATGGTATTGCAAACAGTTCTTTGGGGAGAGGGTCTGAACCGGATAAATCGTTGTTTATCTACTTCACATCTCTATCTTTCGCAAGCCGAATTCCTGTAAACTGCCATCGGGCATCTGTATGGAAAAAATTCCGGTATGTTTTCCTGAAATGGGATTTTGGAGTAGCGCACGACCCACCTCTCAACACATACTGATTGACCATAAATTTCCCATTGTATTCACCCAATTTACCCGGGAAAGGTTTAAACCCCGGATAAGGCGAATAAGAGCTGCGGGTCCACTGCCAAACATCCCCGAACATCTGTTTCAGACTTTTTGATTGTTTTTCTGAAGAGGCCGGATGATAATATTCCTGTTCAACAAAATTCCCTTCAACGGGCAGTTCTTTCGCTGCTACTTCCCACTCCTGCTCAGTTGGCAAACGAGATCCAGCCCAGCGTGCATACGCATCGGCTTCAAAATAGCTTATGTGGCAAACCGGTTCGTTAGGATCTAATTTCTCCAATCCGCTCAGAGTAAAATGATACCATTCATCATCTCTTTTTACCCAGTAGAGTGGCCAGTTCCACTCCTCATTTTCAACGGTAGCAAATCCTTCATCCAGCCAATATTTGGGATCTGTATACCCGCCATCTTCAATAAATGCCGCATATTCGCCATTGGTTACAAGACGGTCTGCCATCTCAAATTTGTTGATATAGGTTTTATGCGATGGAAATTCATTATCAAAACCAAAACCATCGCCTTTATGGCCAATTTCATAAACACCTTCGTCAAATTTTATCCAATTCATTCCCGGTATGGAGGATCGTTTGGGACGTTTCGTTTCTTTATAGATAGGATAGAGCGGATTCTGACCAAACATGTACTTCATATCGGTCAGCATCAGTTCCTGGTGTTGCTGTTCATGATGAATACCCACTTCTATAACCGGCAGCCACTCCCCGAGCTGCTCTTCATCGAGACTATCAATAAACTGGTGCATATTTTTATTGATATAGTCCCTGTATTCGAACACTTTTTTAACAGTCGGGCGAGACAGGTTCCCCCTCTTATCCCTGCAATGCGGATCACCGGTTTGAACGTAATAAGAGTTGAAAATATATCCGTACTGAGGATGGAGAGAATCAAAATCCTCATCCGCTTTTTTCAGTATAAATGTTTCAAAAAACCAGCTTGTATGTGCCAAATGCCATTTTGTGGGACTGGCATTTTCCATCGCCTGAATTACAAAATCTTCCGTTTCGAGCGGCTCCGTTAATTTTTCAGTTTGGGAGCGTACCTCATCATACCTCTTTTTAATTCGGTTTTTTGCAGCGTTGAGATCATCAATCTTTGGTGTTTTCAGAGCTCTTTCTGTACTCATTTCATCTTTTTTTCTTGTTTAATATCACACACTTATATAATGAATGTAAAGAAAATATCATTTCTTTAAACTGATGCATCTCCGTTTCAATATCTTACAACAGTACTGTCCAAACCGTTTCAAGATGTACACATAACCTCACATGGATGCATCTAAAGACAGTTTTTTTCAAAAACCAATCCTCTCTGAAAATTTCCTGTTTGCCATGCTTTGCGAGCATCTGGTTGGTAACCCTAACAAGTGATCGCAACTAAATGCGTTTCGCAGGGTACGCCTGGTTGATTCAACGTGTTGTATTAAAACCGAAAAATAACTCGCAGGCGCACACCGGACCTTCTGATTGAACACAGCCACTACAATGGCACCATCCAAGATTTTACCCATCAAACCTAAATGAATAACAATTGTAAGTTGTTATCTTCATTGAGTAGCTGTACCCTTGTAATTTGATACAATATTTTCATTGGAAGACCAGTTTTTTAAACTCCATTTATAAAAATGAATATTGCGGAATAAATTGAACACTTATTCTGTTATGCAAAAAATGGAAAAAATCTACAGATGAAGAAATCAAACAAACGAGAAATAGAGTCGTTAATCTATCTTTTGGACGATCCCGATCCGGAAGTGCAGTATGGCGTAAAGGAACGATTCAAAGAGTTAGGTGAGCATGCCGTGCCCATGTTAGATCAATTTCGATCTGAGTCGGTTAAAGACTCCGAAAAAGAAACGATCAACAATATCATCTACAATATTACTGCTGGTACGGTTATTGAAGAGTTTGCTGAAATTATTGAGCAGGGTATATATGACCGCAATCAACTTGAGAACGCCCTTTTAATACTTTGTAAATTTGGAAATCCAACTCTTCGGGTCCGGGAGTACAGAAAAAAACTGGACGATCTTGCTGCTCAAATTGGAAGTGATATTGCCTATACGCCCTCTATCAATGAAAAAATGAAGATTATGCTGCAATATATTTTTCAGGATTTGAGATTCCGGGGGGATTCAAGCGATTATCATCATCCGGATAATGCCTATCTGGATCGTGTGATTGATCGAAGAAAGGGCTTGCCCATTATGTTGAGTTGCATAGTGATGTTTATCGCACGTCGGCTGGACCTTCCATTCTATGGTGTAAACATGCCGATCCATTTTATGCTGATGTACCAAACTCACAACCAGGAAATTCTGATCGATCCTTTTGACGGCGGAACGATTGTTACATACAATCAGTGCTGCTATTTCCTGAAAAAGAACGGAATTGAACCGAAACCCGAACATCTCCAAAAAGCGGATGAATCGGAAATTCTGGTTCGGTGTATTCGAAATTTGATACACAGCTATGCTAAATTGCAAGATGAGAGACGAGTAGACGACCTGAGAAAATTGCTGAATATGGCAGAGTTGGATGGATAAATGGTAGTCCGGCTTGCTGAGCCGGGAAAGTATTTCGATATGAAATAGCGCAAGCGTCTCGCTTGTGCTACGTCTACGAAGGTCACGAGCGGGACGCTCGCGCCATCCTCAAAACCTCAACACCAGACATGTGATAGCGCAAGCATCTTGCTTGTGCTACATATGAAGAACACGACCGAGATGCTCGCACCATTTGCCATTTAAACTCTCCCATTCATCTTATCGGTTCGGCGAGCCGATTTACAATGTCATCGAAACACCACCCCGCCGCGGATCGCCAAATCCCGAAAACTCACCCTTCTTTTCCAAAACGGCATGAACTCCTCCGAAAAACAGGTTACCCGGCTCCCAGGTTTTATGATCTTTATACTTCTGAGTCAATAGATCTATAATCTCCTCAGAAAACCCTTTTTCAATATTCAGAAAATCATTTTCATAGTGGATTCTGGGAGACTGAATCGCCTCTTCCAAGTCCATTCCATGATCAATCAAATTCAGCAGAACCTGTAAGATCGCCGTACGAATTCGGTTTGATCCGCCGGAACCGAGAACCACTTTTTTCCCATCTTTGAATCGAAGAATTGCCGGTGCCATCATCGAGCTGATTCTCTGATTTGTGGGCCAGTTGTAGAATCCTTCCGGATTGAGATCTTCTTCGCCCAGCATGTTATTCATCATCACACCGGTGCCGGGAATCATCACCCCGCTGCCCGATCCATTGCTGGTTGTTAGGCTTGCCATATTTCCCTTGGCATCCGCCACGCTAATCTGTGTGGTACCCCTCGATGCCTTTCTCCGATTTTGCACCTGCTTTTTGTACATCTCAACAAAAGGTTCATGAAGTATCCCTTTAGGATTTCGGTTTTCTATTACATTCTCAATTCGTGACCTGTGAGCCATATCCTGAGCTTCTACAAGTAGTTCTGAAAAGGACTTATCGGAAAAATCACGCCCCGGAGATTCCATCAGATTCAGTGCTAATGCAATTAACAGACCGCCGGAACTCGGAGGCGGATTTATACTCAGAGAATTACCCTTATACTCCAAATGAAGTGGTTTTCTCTTCTCAACCTTGTAATTTTCCAGATCCTCATGGGTGAGATGCCCTCCCTCCTCTTCACAAATCCTGCAAATTTTATCAGCTATTTCTCCCTCGTAAAAAAAGGATTCCCCGTCACTTGCCAATTCTTGTATAAAATTCGCAAGTTGAGGCTGCGTGAGCCATTCCCCTTCAGAAATAAACATTCCATCTTCTTTTCGGCTGCTAAAAATCTCTGAAGCTTCCTGATTTGATGCATAAATCGGCTCCGTAATCTGGATGGCACCGGCTTGGAAGGAGTTCATCTTCACACCATCTCTTGCCAATTTTATTGCAGAGTCAGCAAGAACGGGAAATGGCATGGAACAGAGATCACGATGAATTTCAAACAGTCCTTTTACGGTTCCCGGAGTGGCAACAGATCCAGGCCCAATATGAAATTCTTGTTTTGCATATCCAAAATCGGCGGATATTGGAAAAAAGGACAGTTCATTTCTCTTTTTGATTTTATATGGAGTCTGGACGAAAAAATCGTAAAGTGTTTGTTTACCATCTCCGGTTTCGGCTAATAAAAATCCACCTCCGGCGAAGGATGTCAGAACTGGCTCCACAACACAAGCGGTCAGGTGTGCAGCTACAACAGCATCAAATGCATTTCCGCCCGCTTTTAGAATTCGGGCAGCCGTTTCCGCTGTAGTTTGGTGACCTGCCGATACCGCTCCTTTATAATGATTCATTAACTGTTTTGTTCAGAATTGAAAAACTCAGCTTTCAAAAAAAGTACCTACTTTATCGAAAACCCGGTTAAAGGCATTATTTATTTTTCGGGGTTCGTTATGGTTAAGCGGGAATGGATTCTCGTGAATATATTCATAATTGAAATCCATCTCATCCACAGGAATATTAATATTTCTGAAAGCTCCCTGCAACGTATTGACCACCTCAAAGGAAGGGATAACAGTGTCTTGTTTCAGGGGTATCGCATAAATCTGGTTTTCTACTTTTTTAAACTGTTCTTCCCGAAATTCTCGCATTTTCTGATATTCCAGCATTGAGTGGAAAATTTCCCCTTCAAAATGATCTTCCTCAATATAGTGGCGAAGATGATCATCATTTTTCAGAAAACTATCGAAGTGTTCTATAAGGTATGAGTACAGAGCCACACTGGCTTCACTGTCTAATATAAATTTAGACACCGGAGAGAGGCGGTTAAAAACCGTTCCGCTGCAGAACAGACATACTTTAGAATCGCTGAAATAATTGTGATAATTGGAAAGTTTGAGTATCTCTGCTAACAATCCGCCGATGGAAAAAGCAAAAATATCGAACGTTGCATTTTTATCGATGACGGGATTTTCTCCTTTTTTACATTCCTCTACAAACTGAATAACGTCATAATAGGTTTGCAAACCCGACCAAATAAATCGCTGCGGCATCGATTGCAGGCGCATACTGATAGCCACATTGAACAATGTAGATTTTATGATATTTGGAAATTTCTTTTTCCGCTTCTCACACAACTGGTACATCTTACGGGGATTGCTCCAATATTCCGGAGCGCGCTGCATGTGAAAGGCAATGGGGAAAAAAACGACTGCACTTTGTGTTTTTTCACAAATAGCTTCTCCCCATGTAAAATATTTATCCCAATTTTTTTCGTTAAATCCGTGAAAAAGAAAAGTTACTTTTTGAATGTTCTCGGATTTTCGCGGCTTGAGGATGAAATAGTTAAAATTTCGGTTTTCCTCTACTAAAAAATCCTCCTGGTGTACATCATCTTGAATTGTACCAACATCGTTATAGTAGTTGGAAAGAGAATCAAATTCCAAATTGTGCCGTTCACAGCGGTATTTGGTATTGCCTGGCAAAAGATTATAAAACCCCGACCGAAAGCCGATCTTGTGAATTGAAAGATTTCCATATGTGGTTTCAGAATCAACGGCAGAGAAAACTTTTCGCAGTTTGGTGTAAGAGTCAATATAATCCATAAATATTGCTTCAATTATTCAGAATGCAGGAACAATGATTTTTTACTTCTTAACCTGGAACCATGCATTCAAAACCGATTCAAAAAACTACAATCTGTTATCTACAAATTAAACAAGTAGAACGTATAAAGGAGAGCTAAACTTTACAGATTTCTATATAGTTTAAAACTTCCGGGCAATCACCACCGTTTCTTTAAAGGAGAGATTTTTTCCATTGGCACTATTGTAAGCTTCAAGCAGAACAATGTAGATTCCCACCCGATTTCGAAGTCCGTCATCGGTTTTGCCATCCCAGACCAGGGATCCTTCAAACCCGGCTCGTTTGGCCTCGGCCAGTTTCCGAACCAGACGGCCGTAGCGATCATAAATTCGCACTTTAATTAGATAGTCGGGTTCATCAAAAGAGTAGTTGATCAGCAGGTTGTCTTCAAATCCATCATCATCGGGAGAGAATGGATTCGGGCTGAAGGCGATATCATTCCCGGAGATCGTCTGTTCTGAACCCTGGTAGATGGAGTTTTCTGATCCGGGAGAACCACCAAGCGGCGTAGAATTGGATCCCCAGTTAGCTTCATCGTTGGTTTCAAAATTTGGGTTGATCCGTTCGAGCGCGATTCCCTTTGTATCCACGATATTCGGGTTGTGCCATTCGGGGACATAATCCACCATATCAATGATTTGCAAAGTGCTGTCAGCCAGGTAAATCTGGCGGCCGGTATTTGTCAGACTCAGAGTGGTTCGGTCGATTTGAATGGCAAACTGATCCATCTCACCGGACAGATCAAAGAACTCTGCAGCCCGGCTGTTCGAAAACGGAACATCATCCGGTTCGGGATAGATCAGCGCGTAGCCATTTGCCGGCAGCCACTGACGATTACTTCGGATCGGCTCAATAATAGAAATATCACCATCTTCATCCGGTTCATCATGCAGAACAAATCCTTCGAGTGAAATAGCATAGGGTCGACGATTATAAATTTCTATATACTGGGATTGGTCCGGCAAACCGTCGCGCTCATCAGAAATCGGATCAAACATAATTTCATTAAAAATGATATCTCCCTCAGAAATGGGCTGGGCTATCGACTGTTCCAAACGGTTTGCGATGTTGCCTTTGTAATCACCCAGATTTTCTACACTTACAGTAATTTCTTCTCCCTGGGAAACGACCGATCCGTCCAGGATGACACGGTCTCCTGAATCTTCATCGTAAAAAAGTAGATCCGACGGCGTGCCATTCAAAAGAAATTGTGCGTTGGTTTGTGATTGTTTTTTAAACCCTCCCCCTTTCACCATTTGATCGCCTTCACTCGATGTAATTTCCACATATTCGTTGAACTCAACCTCAATCGAATCGGGATGAATAAAATTGGCAAAGATGATTTCCGGGGCCATTTCATCAATTTCAAACACACTGTTTTCCTGGCCTGGTGTGGAACCCCTCTCTGAGGTGTTGGATGCCCAATTTCCGGGGTCGGTTGACAGGCCCGCCGGATCTTTCCTCTCCAGTGAAATTCCGGGTTCATCAATTCCCCAGTCGGCTTGATAGAACAGGCTGTCAATCACTATACCAGCTGTATTTTTCAATATAACAGCATCGCCGCTGTTGTTGAGCGATTGAAAATTTGAAATGAAAACGAACTTGTTGGATTCGGATGCAAACGATTGAGAATCGGTAAACACCAAAGTTTCATTTTCACGAATCAAAACGCCCCGAGGTATTTCGGTTTCATCTGTTGAATCTCCCAACAGCCAGCCGGTCAAATCGTAATTTGCATCTGTTCGATTGAATATCTCGATAAATTCTGCACCCGATCCATCGGACGGTTCATACATAATTTCGTTAATCACAACCTGACCAGGTGCTACATCTCCGAATTCGAGATATCGAATGGATACGGTTACAGATTCAATCTCATTTCCAAAAATATCGCTTATTCCGCTGACTGTAATCTCATATATCTGGTCGTTCACCAATTCCTCTCCGGCAAAGAGAATCACTTCGTTCTGATCCAGTGCAATCATTGAGATTGGCAAATTTGGTGTGATACTGTAGTTTTCATCGTCTGTTGCCTGGTTGCTGTTGAGGCGCTCATTAAAGGTCAGCACAAATCCCTGGTCCTGATACTGAACTGCTCTCACAATTTCAGGCGGACTTGAATCGAGCTCTACTTCATTCGGCAGTCCCGGTGTTCCCAGTAATTCATTGGGTGATTCGGCCCAGTTTTCCTGAAAGGTGGACGAAACATTTGGGCTCAACCTCTCCAAAGCTACTCCATTTCCTCCCCACTCCGAAGGTTCATATTGAAGTGAATCGGCAAGGGCATCTTCGTTTGTAAAAAGACGAATTTGATCGGCCACGGTCACTGTGAGACTCGGGAAACTGGAAAGTTCAAAGAAATTTCGTTCACCAAAAATCTCTTCCAGAGCCTCCGAATCTTCAGACAATACAACCAGTTCACCGGGTTCCAGTGCCAAATCATCCTCAGATATAATCCGCTCCGAATCCCCGGAAACATCCCTGCGCTGTAACCGCCAGTTTCTAAGATTTAGCAGTTTGTTTGAAGTGTTCACCAGTTCCACATACCGCACATAGCCGGATGGTGGGCGATACATAAATTCGTTGATGACAATATCTCCACCACTGAATGCATCGAAAACCGTAAACTGAATTTCCAATGTCTCACCGACTGAAAATCCACTCGCCGATCTCAAATCATCATCAATCTCCAACGTTTGCTGACCACTTTCCAGCGGATCAGAAAACTCAAGGAGTAGAATTCGATTCGTTTCCTCAGAAACTGAATTTGGATTGGTGCCGTCTACTGCAAAAAATGCGGGGTCAACATCGCTGTCTCTTACATTTGCATTAAATTCAACCCGAACCAATGTTGGTGATAACGCCCGAACATCTGTCGCTGTAAAATTGAAATCGCTCTCTACTTCATTCGGCATTCCAGGTGTTCCAAATTGATCGCTTGGTGAATCAGCCCAGTTTTCTGAATAGAGTGAGGATCGATTGGCCCGCCGCCGCTCCAGCGAAACGTCATCGCCGCCCCACTCCGGACTGTATCGTAAAGAGTCAATAATCACACCGTCAGCATTAGCAACCACCACATTATCCCCACCATTTTTCAGGGTTGAGAGTCCCGTACCGGCATTGAGGTGAGGGATATCAGGAAAGATATTCAGGAGATTGAAATTCGGCAGAATGGCGATGTAGGAATTTGGCGGCAGTATTTTTTGCTCTTCTGTGAGCGTATTTCTCGTCGCTGTATCATTCGCCTGCTGCCAGCCTGCCAGATCAATTGCTTTATCACTCACATTATACAACTCGATATACTCGGTGTAATTTTCCGGCTCGTCGTACATAATTTCGTTGATCACGACATCGCCCGGTTCAGCTGTTTCAATCAGATAGTAGGTGAAAGAGACGGATGCTTGTTCCAGTTCATTGCCAAATATATCGGGAATATCATTGACCGAAACGGTGTAGGTCTGACCTGAATTCAGGGATTCATCCAAAAACAGAACGGCTTCCGTACTGCTGGTAAATGTGACTTCATCAATGGAAATACCGCCGCTGAGGTCAAAGTTTCCTCTTGAAATTTCTGATCGGTTAAGTGCGCCGGAAAAGCTGACCCTGATACTTTCCTGGTTGATAAAATCGGCACTCAGAAGCTGCGGGCCATCCGTATCGACATCTACAGAGTTCTCTTCACCCGGAGTCCCTTTAAGTACCGCCAGAGATTCGTCCCAGTTGTTAATATCGGAGCTGATTGCATCGGTATCAATACGTTCGAGCGCCACTTCATCTCCGCCCCATTCTGAGCTATATCGGAGTGAATCAAGCGTTACATTCTCGGCATTGGTAATTACAATCTCATCCCCACTGTTCTTCAGTGCCGGCAAGCTGCTCCCTGCATTGAGAAAATCGATATCAGGAAAAATGCTGAGCAGTTCTTCATTTGGCAAAATTACCATATATGATCCGGGCGGGAAATAGACCTGCTCTTCGGTCAGCACCCGGCGTGTTCCGGTATCATTCGCCTGTTGCCAACCGGAAAGATTGAATACCTTATCACTCACATTATAAAGTTCCACATACTCCGTATAACCATCCGGTTCATCGTACATAAACTCATTAATAACAATATCTCCCGGACCGGCAGTCTCCACAAAATAGTAGGTGAAAGAGGCCTGATCTTCATCCAGTTCGTTGCCAAAAATGTCGGGAATATTGGTGACCGTAATTGTGTAGGATTGCCCTGAATTCATCTCCTCATCCAAAGAAAGTTCTGCCTGTGTTGAGTTGATGAATGTCACTCCATTGATGGAGGGACTTCTGTTGATGTCAAAATTTCCTGTTGAAATTGCATCCGTGTCCAGCGATCCGGTAAAAGTGACCAAAACCGTTTCTGCATCCACAAACGCCGCGGATACAAGAGCCGGCCCATCATCCGGACTGACTGTGTTATCCTCGCCGGGAGTGCCCAGATCCTCATCCAGCGATTCGCCCCAGTTGTTCGGATTATTTGCCGGAGCACTATTACTGCGCCGTTCGAGAGCAATGTCAGAACCACCCCAGGTTGACGGATCGTATTCGATTGTTTCTACCGGATCTCCATCGGGATCAAGCAAACGAATTTGGTCTGATACAGTTTGTGTAAATCCCGGAAATTCGGTCATTTCAAACCAAGGCCCCGAGCCAAACTGATCCTCCAAAAGTTCTGAATCTTCCGTGATTACGAGATATTCGCCCGGCTCAATAGGTTGGTCGAATTCAGTAATTGCTCCGCCTAAACTTGTTGAACCTTCCGCCCGAAGAAGTTCAAAATCTTTGATTGTTAGAAACCGGCTCGACCGATTGTACAGCTCCACATATTGAGGATATTCATTCGGTGGATTGTACATAAATTCGGTTATCAAAATGTCGCCGTCCTGGTACTCATCAAACCGGAAAAACTCGGCCGTGGAATTATTCTCTATCTGCCAGCCCTCCGTTAAACTCTCCAAGTTGTTGACTACAATTTCGTAACTGCCGGTTGAGAACGAATCGCTAAAGGTGAGCCTAACAGTTTCTGAATTAACAAAATCACGACTTGTCGGAACGGTTCCGTCACCTAATTCAAAATCAGTACGCTGAACAGTTGAAACCTGAAGTGGAAGTGTAAATTGAACAAGAACATTTGTGTCATTTTCCACTTCAGCGGACAGAATTCGAAATGGATTTTCAAACGTAAAATTAAACTCCTGTGTGCCTGAGACTTCATTCCCAAAAATATCCTCTACGTTTTGATAGCTGAATGTGTATTCGAACTGATCTTCCATCGTGTCATCCAGATCAAATTCGAGCGTTCGGGGATCTGAGGTAAATTCTGCATTGTTGATCACTTCTCCATTGTTCAGGGTAAAGTTGGCGAGGTTGTCAACCGCATCTTCTGCAAGTGTTCTGGAAAATGTGATTTGCAACGTTTGCGGTGCGGGAAACGAAGCTTCAACCGCTTCGGGAGGATTGGTGGGTTCTGTGATGGTATTCGGCAGACCCGGCGAGCCGGTCAGAACATCTTCCGATTCGGCCCAGTTATCCCGAAAAGAAGCGGGTACATCAAACGAAAAACGCTCCAGCGAAATCTCATTCCCACCCCATTCACCGGCATCATAAGTCAAGGATTCTACCTCTTCGTCTTCATTCGTTTCAAGAATAATATCATCCGAGGTTGTTAAAACAAGTTCTGGAAATTCATCAGCCTCTATAAAATTTCGCTCGCCAAACTGATCCTCAAAAACCGGAACCCCTCGCGTTATGACAAGGTATTCGCCGGATTCAATCGGCAGATCTTTATCAATACTGATATTCTCATCGTTGATGGTAAAATTCCGCAGATTCAGCAGTTTATCCGCGCGGTTATAGATCTCTACATACTGCGGGCGGTCGTATGTAGAAGTTCTCCAACTGATGGGAACACGATAATAAAACTCGCTGATAACCAGATCTCCGCTTTCAAACTCATCAAACAGTGTAAATTCTACGGATGTATTGGTTTCAATTTCCCAGCCCGAAGTGCTTGATACATTATTTATGATGAGTTCCTGATCACCTACATCAATCGGCGCGCTGTATATTATTCGTACACGATTTGGCTCCTCACGATTTACACTATTGGGTGAACCAAAATCTGTGATTTCGAAATCCTCCTCATCAAGAGTTGCATTATCTACATCCTGCGAGAATGTGATGTCGAACTCGGAGCGGCTTAGATATTCAAAATCTGTGACGAAAAATGGATTCGAGACTGTGAAATCGAATTCCGTAGGACCAGCGATGGGCCATTCATTGGCGCTCGTTACATTCTGAATGGAAAGATCATAATCACCAATAGCTAACGAAGAACTCAAATTCAGGTAGATGGTGTTGGGTTCGGAGGTATCATCGTAGTCGATAGAGGTTGGGTTGATACCGCCCGTGGTAGTTCCGTCTTCAGTTAACTCAAAATCAGTTAAACTCCATGACGTTTCATCCGGTGGTTCTGTAAACTCAACAGAGATGCGACTGGCTGTTTCCACATCAACAGAAGCGACATCAAATGGATTGGAGACTGAAAAATTCGCTCCTGAATTGGCAGGAATCGTGCCGCCGTAAATGTTATCTACATTGTTGACCGTTACGGTATAGCTGCCATCCGGCAGAACAGATCCGTACGAAAGCCGAACCGTAAAATCGTCTTCCAGACTAACTGATGTGGGATTTCCAAGCCCGCCATCCACTGAAAAATCACCCGTCTCAATAGTTCCATCATCGATTTGGTAGTTGAAGGTGACATCTATTTCGGTTGCGGATGCTACTGTGTGCAGACGCTACACTGCAAAAGGCTTCTGAACTTTCTGATAGCATATATCATCAAAGAAAAATTTATCGGCATCGAGCGGAAGTGTATTCGCAGATAAAATTCCAGAATAACTTGAGGTCTGTATGAGTGTTATCAATTGCCGTTTACGAATCAGCCAAACTGTGTTGAACTACTAGCCATATCACTGAAGACTAATACAGATTCCCAGTCACCAGATGTCGCTCTCTGGTTACTCTGACCTGATATCCTGGTCCATCCAATGATATGTCTGATGTTCCTGCCAAAATTTCTGTAACATCACTTCCGTTTGTATATCTCAGAAGTCTGAAACGGTCGTCTGATCCACCTTCTCCATATCTTATCGCGTAACCATTTACATCTCGTCATCAGAATATTCAGTCCGTCTGATCTGCGATCAAGAAAATTTCACGTAAACACGGTTGAAAGATCCTGATGGTTGGATACTTCAGATCAACAAACAATTCCCAAGCGCCGCTATGATGGTGGTCTGATTTGTGTACGTAGATGGAGTAGTACCTTCGTCTGACAAATTCAATCTTAGAAGATTATTCCCATTATCTTCATCTGTAAGTAAAATCATCCAACATCCCCGGTCCATGCCGGATTTTGGGTAAGGTCTTCGTCTTCAAAATCATCCTCTAATACAGTTTGCTGAGCGGCAGCGTTTGCTCCAACAAGCAGCATGACCGAAATGAAAAGTAATATTCTTCGAAAAGTAGCGCCTCGATTCAAAACAGATCTGTAAGTTGTTACTGATGAAAAGATTCTATACGCGTTTTGCAAAAAAACTGATCAATCCGGGCCTACACCCAAATCAAAGAAAAATCAATCAGTTTTAGCCCCCAAAAAAGTCAGGTACACATCGTTAAATCTGACATTAACATACTATAAATGAAGAAATGACTCAACGAAAAAATCAGGAGTTGCGGTTATCCACCACAACTCCCGGAAGGACTTGAGAAGTGTGCTCAATCACTTCTCAATTTTCTCTTTGTGTTCGTGTTCTCAGTAGTATGAACCATAAATGCGGAAAACCTTACAAAATTTTCTCACTTTTCTTTAAAAAAAATTATTTTGTCTCTCAATATTAACTTCAGTTTCTAAAATTTTGCAGAAAAAGCCGATCCCATTTCATATCTCTAATGTCAATCACGGCTTTGCTGAAGCTCAGGGGTTGATTCATATCAAAAAGAATAAACTTGTTCTTGAATTTGAGATCAAAGATGCCTTTGGTGGATTTATCAAATCGGATTTGAAAGAGATCGATATTCCATTTGATGAAATTGAATCACTTACTTACAAAAAAGGACTTTGGGGGGCATCGGTTAAAATCGAGGGAAGTTCCATGCGAACGTTTGAACAGCTACCCGAATCTGAACAAGGGCGTTGTGAATTGAAAATAAAACGAAAGCATAGGGATCAGGCAGAACAATCAATCAGTTCTGCCCGGGTAGCACTTTCTGAATACAAGTTGGATAAGCTTGATGAATGACAGAGTTGAGATTTGAGATGTGAGATATGAGATTGATTCTCGGCTGGCGATTGGTACTATCTGATCTCAGATGCATGAGGCGAAGTCATCTCGCTTTTGACTATTTTCAGAGCACGAGCGAGACGCTCGCGCTATCTCACAACGAGAAAATCGCTCTATGGATCTCATATCTCAGTACTCATACCTGACTAAAACGGAACCACTGCTTTTACCCGGTAATATAGATCAACAAAATCATCCTCAAACAGATTATGTACCGGTTGTGCAACACCGACAGAATGTGCAAAGCTCAACCCGAAAATTTGCAACTCATTTTTAATCTCTGCACCAGCTCCCCATCGATCAATGGTCTTGGTTGATCCATCTTCTTGAATGGTATCGCCAACAATGGCGCCATCTGTGAACAGAGTCAGTGATGTGGCTCCCAACCGAATCAACCCAAGTATTTCGGTTTGAAGGGATGGAATAAACGGCATTCGGTATTCAGCACTCCCAAACAGCACTCGATTTCCTGCCACATATTTGCGATAACCGCGAACCCGTTCCGAATCGTTAAAAAACTGAACGAATACCTGGTCTGGCAGCGAAATGGTGATGTTGTCGTACCGGCTCAACCCAATATCATTTTGCGGAAACGGGGTTCCCCATTGCTGTTGATATCGTGCCTGGAGATAAAGTCGTTGAGTTCCGATGGAAGGCAGCGTTGCGTACGTATTGAGATCCGCTTCGAGATAGCGAACATCCGAGCCCAATATTTTGTCAGCCCCAAGCAGGCTCATTTTTATTCCATATCCATCCAATGGATGAATGGTATTATTTCTCCACGGTTTCTGTTTTTGAAGTGACCATTCAATTTTCAGATCAGTTTGGCGTCCTTTTACAGGCGTTGGAAGCAGAGGTCCGTTTTCGAATTTCTCTCGATCGATCGGATTGACAAGAACATGACGAAATCGAGCAGTAAAAGATGAAGATTGATACGACTTACTGAAATAATCGATCGGCCAAGTTGCGGAGACCTCTCCTCCAATTAGTTTTTCTACAAGATAGCGGCTGCCGTAAAAGCGCGAATTTGCAGGAAGATTATACGCCGAAAATGTAAGACTCGGGTAAAGCTGGTTGTTCTGGTAATTGATGGCACCGTACGAATTTTCCTGAGTATTAGGAAATGAAAGCGATCCAAAAGCCGTAAACAGATGCTTTCCAATCGGTTCGAGCCAATTCGTGGTTCCGCCAATTCCCCAGTGATCCGGCCCGGCATAATATGGAAGGGCAATTGTCGCTGCATGCGTGATGTTACGAAACGGCCGGTACTCATACTGATTTACTACCACAGACGGATCTTCCTCTATATCAAACGGAATGACATTAGGGGGAGTTTTTAACCGCCAGCTTGAATAGGCTTCGGGAACTTCAACCGGTTGCGATGCCGGTTCTCGATTCACATCAATCCAGTAGGCATGATCGCGACGCTTGGTTTCGCTCGCCTCAATCAAGATGCGCTCGTGATCCACTGAATCGGTTTCTGAAATCCAGCCGTACAGGTCTCCGCCCGTAAAGAGGTTCGTAACGCGCCGGGATGAATCGGATTCAAAATCATACACAAAAACATTCGGCACCTCATCTTCCAATGAACTGTAGGCAAACTGTTGATGGTCTGGGCTTACAATCGGTCGGTGATTATCGCCCTTTCCATCATCCAAAAGAACGGTTTCCTCTCCATTTTCAGGATTCAACAAAATAAATTGACGATTCAGATCCTCATCAAACTTATAGAGAAGCCAGCGGTTTTTGTCTGCTAACCAGGTTGGCCAACTGAGTTGAATATCGGCCTGGTAATTTGTGATTCGTGCCTCCTTGCCCGTCGTCAGGTCTCTGACAAATAGATTCCCGGTGCCCTCCTCATTTACAATGTAGGCAATCTCCTCCCCGGTCCGCCCCGGAGCGGGAAAGGCTGCTTTTCGGCTTTTGGTGATCCGCTCTTCCTCACCGCTTTCGATATTTAACCGATACACATCATTATACAAAGATGAATACTCTCCCCTTGAGAGGCGAGAATAATAAAGTGAGCTGCCATCACGACTCCATCTCATATCGTAGTTTATATTTCCCTCAGCTACTTTCCGACTCTCTTTTGTTGAATCGTTCTTTACGATATAAAGCGATCGGACCGGCCTGGCCAGTGATTGAAGGGATTGAACTGCGATCAGGCTATCATCAGGACTAACACTCATATCCAGATAGAACTGGCCCGGTAATTCAAACGAATCTGTGTCCAACGAATCGATTCTTTCCATACCTGAGGCGAGCGTGTTGTAATAGATATTCATGTGTTTACGCCAATCCTCGTAAAACGCATCGTAACCACCGTCTACATATTCATCAAACGACTCTTCAAAATCGTGATATTCAAGTAGTCCCAGTTTTTTATCCCGCCAGGAGAGCATATCAACCAAGGTGCTGTCGCCATATTTTTCCGTGAAGTAGCGCAGTTGCGAATTTCCAACGGCATACATCAACGCGCCATTTTCAATTGAATTTCCATCCCGAAAATTCGGGCGGCTGTCGAAAATCGCCTTTCCGCAGCCAGCGGTCGCCCCGCTGCGAATTCCACTCTTCTGTTTCATACTGTGCCAGGCCTTCCGTCCAATGCCGCTCGATAGGGGTTGCAATGATGTATTGCAGCATTCCCATACCGGACCATACTGCTTTATAATGAAAAATATGGCCGAGCTCGTGAGAAATCACATGCCTCAACCATTTTACACTTCCGTTTCTACCCGCTCTGAATCCATTCACATTCACCCACATCATGGAGTATCCCCGGCCGATAGGATTAGCAAATCCGTTTTCAATTTCGTCTTCATCCGAAAGATAAAGGCGAACCTTCTCTGTAAAGGTTACGCCCATATTTTTGGAAAGTGCATCGTAGGATTCTTCTGCAATCGTTCCGGCAAGTGTTTCAATCCCCGATATTCGATCGGGATAGATGATTTTAAAGTGCTCCGTTTCAACAACCTGCCAATCCAGGTGAGGGTGATTTCGGCTGTTGAAAATGTTAAAGCCTTGGGCAAAAAGGTCAGATGAAAAAAAGAAGATAAACAGTACTATTTGAAGAGTTTTTTTCATCTTTAAAAATAATGTTTAGAAATAGATTCTAATTTTTTCAAGCTTTATAAACTAAAACCGATATTTGACGAATTTATCAGATAATCAGCAAAAAACGTATATTGTAATATCCAAATTCAATAAACAAATTAGCTCTTCATGGATAAGGTTCTAAAAAAATATCATCTAAATGATAATCAACAAGAGATTGACGATAAACAGTACTGGGATAATCAATCATTTGAACACAAAATTGAAATTCTTGAATCTTTACGGCAGGATGCCATTAAATTAGGACTTTATCCAAATCATCATGAAGATAAACAAAGACTTCGAAGAATTATTCGAACTGTTAAACAAAAATGAAGTCTCCTATCTGGTAGTCGGAGGTTATGCATTTGCAATACATGTTGAACCAAGATTTACAAAGGATTTAGATTTATTCATAAAAAGAGATCCTCAAAATGCTCAGAAGATTGTTCAAACGCTTGATGAGTTTGGTTTTTCTTCTCTACAGTTATCTGTAAATGATTTTCTGGAACCGGATCAAGTAATCCAAATTGGTAACCCTCCCTACCGAT
The DNA here is from genome assembly GCA_034521495.1 of Balneolaceae bacterium. Taxonomy (NCBI): domain Bacteria; kingdom Pseudomonadati; phylum Balneolota; class Balneolia; order Balneolales; family Balneolaceae; species Balneolaceae bacterium. The sequence continues at coordinate 193,122 of JAXHMK010000022.1, read as the reverse complement.
GAGTTACCCCATTTTTACTCCACCTTACAGAACCTAATCCCAAGTGCTCTGCTTGTCATTGTTCATCCGAAATATATCACGTTTTGTGGTAGTCCCTTTTTTAATGCGAAAAAAGGGACGAAGAACGCATCGAGAATAGAGATTTTCACGGTTTATAGTTTTAAACTGTGATTTGCTTTCACTTCTTTTTTTACCGTTTCCAAAGGCTTTCCCACTATTCCCGCAACCCTTGATTGATCGATGATAGGTAGTCAATATATTCGGCCTTGAAGAATCTGTGGGAACAGGCTGGATTGTGAAGCGCTGTGGCAGCCTTCGGTACCGGTGATACACTTGATTCTACTTACAACCGAGATGGACCATTCGAAGGGTGCCGCGCTGAACAATCAGCCGCCACAGATTCTTCACAGCCGAGAGGTTTTGATTACTTTTGCCGGTACAAAAGTAATAGGGAAGAAATGCTGTAGGTATGTTTATGTTGTATCAAGGTACATTCGTTTTCATTTTCCCAGTTTCCACTTATAAGACTCTACAATTTGTTGATATTATTTAGTTTATGGATTAATAAGTAAAAATTTCAGGGTAACTTCTGTCCCTACCGCGTTGATTTCTTGACTTCAATTTCAGGTGTTACGTTCCAGGAAGCGTGGAATCATAAAGTAGAGGGACCCTATGGCGATCAAATGGTTTATTTTATAGGAAAGGCGGAATTCCAAAAAAATAAGAAAGCTACCGGCAGAAACTCTGATCAGCAAGATCTCGACAAACTCGATTGATTTAAAAATTACATTTCACGCGTATATCTTAATGACTCAGTAATTTTATCTCAGAAGATTCGTAAATGTTTTATTTCCCGATAAGCGATAGATACTAAAATCTCTGTCAATCGTAATGATGTTTTCAATATCTCTTGATTCTGCGACTTCCATCAGGCTGGTGTCAGCAAAGTCGGCCGGGAGATCGGCATAGGTATCCATCTTCTCCCGAATTCCGCCAATCTGCCATTGCTCTAAATTATGAATTTCAATGCCGCCGTCTCGAACCCAATCCAAAAAATCGAGTTGGGTTTTGGTACTAAAATCCAACATATAACAGACTTCGGTAAGTACCGGCCATGTAGAGATGAGTCGACCCTCGTACTCTCTCAGAAAATTCAACACTTTTAAGTGATATTGATCGCTGTTATCAAACAGGGCAATCACGGGACCAGCGTCAATCAGGCTGTTTTTCACGGATTTTCTCTTTTATTCTTGATTTATAGGTGACAGACCTGTCTTTCTCCCCACTTCCCCGCTTGCCGAAGTACTCTTTACCGGTTTCAAAAGGCCGGTTGTATTCTTTCTCTTTTGAGATATACTCTACCAACGCCTCTTTGATAATATTGGAGCGGGATACTTTCTTTTGATCTGAGAGAGACTTTAACTCCTTTTCAATATCTTCTGATAATCGAACGGAACGCATAGCTTTTGTATTTATTCATGTGTGTTACATAATGTAATACAATTATATTTCGTTTGCAAATATTGAATTTATTATGGGTTTTACAACAGGCACTCTTGAAAAAAGGGGTACGGATATTCGGTAAATTTACTGTTTATCAAATTGTTTTTGTGGTAAAGTAAATGTAATAGTCGTCCCTTCACCCGGTTGGCTATTTGCATGAATTGATCCATTATGTTTCTCAACAAAATCTACACAGAGATCCAAGCCAAGTCCTGATCCTTTTTCGCCCTTTGTTCCGGGAGTTGTATAATGAACGTCTTTGTTGAAGATTTTTTCAACGGCCTCGTCACTCATTCCAACTCCGTTATCTGATACCGAAACGCTCACCTTGTCTTCCTTTTCTTGGGCATTAATCTGGACAGATCCACCGGTATGTGAAAATTTAATTGCATTATTTACAAGATTTCTCAGAATTGTTTTTAACATATCTGGATCTACATAAATAAAAATATCATCCCCAATGTGGTTTTCAATATTTATGTTTTTATCGGTTGCTGAGGTTTCCATATGCTCTAAAACGGTATTTGCAATTTCTGCAAGGTGCACTTTTTCCGGATTTACTTTATTATCCTTAAACTGATTCCTGGACCACATCAGAAGATCATTCAAAAGATCGGACTGATTGATTGTACTTTTGCGGAGCATTTGCAAGTATTCGAGTAACTCTTCTTTTGAAAGCGATTCGTAATCATTGAAAATAAGTTCATACAAGCCCAAAGGTCCTGTTACAGTATTCTTCAGATCATGTGCAATCACTGAAAAGAGTTTGTCTTTTTGCCTGTTGAGTTTTTGAAGTTCCTCGTTAGATTTCATCAACTCTTCCTCAGCTTTTTTCCGCTTGGTAATTTCCCTGATAAAACCTTGTATGCCCTTAATGTTGCCAGCATCATCATACATTGTATGAGCATTTATTGAGCCATAAATCAAATTATCCGATTTGGTTTGAAGCTGAACTTCAAAATCAATGACTTCGCCTTCTTTTTTCAACATTTCCAAACCTTGAAACCATACCTCCTCATTTTGATGAAAAATCACTGCGGGCTTGCCAATCACATCTTCCGGTTTATAACCTAAATAGCGTTCTACAGCGGGACTTATCTCACGTATAATTCCCTCTTTATCAAGTTGATAGAAAATATCAAGAGCGTTCTCCAAAATCTGTCGATATTTTTTTTCACTCTCTTTACACGCTTTTTCAGATCGTACTCTTTTTGTAATGTTTCGAACCACACAGAGGAAGCGGGAATTATTACCCTCAATCATACTCGAGATAACTGCCGAATACCAATATATTTCGTCTTTGTTAACAATTGAGTATTCAAATTCAACACTTGGTACTCCATTCCGGATTTTCTCAAATGCAAGACTCAGTTCTTTAATGATACTTGATGGGAGTACATCCTGATATTTTTTATTTACATAGGCTTCGCGTGGCGCAATCAATTCACTTCTTTGGTTTGGTGGCAAATACTCGATTATGGTACCATCCTCATCAAAAATGAAAATTAAATCCTGAAAAGCGTTAATAATAGATCTTAGATATTCATTCATATTAGATATATTTATCAAGGTTCAAATCATCACTAATTTTCGCATCAAAGATGTATTACAAAATCTATAGAAACAAAACTTTAATCTTACTTTGTTAATCGTTTCTTTATGTCCATTTGGTCATTGCCATCGATACCGCCCCACGACTGGTTTATCTGCCTCGATATTGATCCATATTTCGATCACGAACATGACCCCGAGAAAATTTTTGAGAAGGGTTTTACCCGGCCACTTTCATTGGATGACAGGGATATCATCGCATCGGTATTCTTTAACGGAGATCCTGAAAATCCTGAATTCAATGTTGAAACAACTGAGAGTCTCTCGAAAGACGAAATTAAACAGGCCAATCACGTTTTAGCCCGAATTCTTGGCACCAATATTGATCTGCGGCCATTGTATGATCAGGCTTCAGAAGATCCCGTGCTCGGAACCTAAGCTAAATGAATTTTATGGGTTGAAACGGATGGCTCGCGGCAATTTGCTGGAAGATATCATCAACCGTATTGTGCAGATGAGGCTTTCGCATAAACCCACTGCTAAAAAGATGGTGTTTAAAGTCCGCGACGCTTATGGAACGCATCTGGTTCATGAAGGAAAAAATATTCCGGCCTGGCCACGTCCGTTTCAATTGGCAAAGGCTAATCCCGCTCAAATACGAAAACTCGGACCTACGCTGAAAAAGGGAGAATATTTGGTGGGACTGGCACAGGATATTCTGGCCGGAGAGGTTGATCTTGAATACCTGGACAAAGAAGCTGAACCGCAAGAATTCTACGACAAAATCTCCGAAATCAGGGGTATTGGACCCACTACGGGACAGGACCTGATGCTCTTCCGTGAACGAACGGATGCCGTTTTTCCCAGTAATATGACGAAAGGAGAAGAAAAGGGACTGCGAAAATGGATTATCATGAGCTACGGGGGCGATCCCTCAAATACAAGCCAAGAGGAATTTGAATCGATGATCGAAAGCTGGAATGGCTATGAATCCGCCGCGATTGAGTTCCTGTTTGTGAACTATATCATCAGTTCAAAAAAGAAAAAGGCGAAGGATTAATTTTGGTACTCGCGCAAGTTTGTAACTTGTGCGATCAGATGGGCGCGAGCGTCCTCGGTCAACGAAGCCTTTGGCGTAGTAGACCCGCTCGTGCCCGTGATGTAGAGCACCCCGGCTTCGGGGCGCTATCATGTTATAATTTATGCGAATATTCAATCAATCCGCTGTCTTGATATCAATCTCCCGCCCAATAAACCGTTCTGCCAGTTCCCGGAACCGTTGAGGGCGATCACTTACATAGCATGTCAACTCACCCTTTTTCTCCGACGAATTTAAAATATTTAGTTCCGAGAGTTTGTTCTTTGCCATTTCGGCGACGGCCTCTGCCGAATCGATAATCTCAATCGGTTTGCCGGCAAAATATTCCAGGATCGATTCTTTGAATAGCGGATAGTGGGTACAACCCAAAATAAGTGCCTCCACTCCATTGTTTCGAAATGGCTGGAGATAGATCTCAATCGTCTGTTTTGCGATTGAGTTATCGGTCCATCCCTCTTCTGCCAATGGCACCAGCAATGGGCAAGCCTGTGATTTTACGATCAGCTCCTCATTCGCTCTTTTCAGTGAAAGTTCATACGCTCCCGATCCAACGGTTCCCAGCGTGCCAATCACTCCAATATGCTTCTTTTCGGATCGAATAGCCGAGATGGTTCCGGCGTCAATTACATTCAGCACGGGGATATCGCCAACTGCTTCACAAACTCCGTGGTAGGCTGCAGCTGAGGCTGTGTTACATGCGATAATAATCATCTTTACCCCTTTCGCCTGCAGAAACCGGCTGATCTCAACCGAATAATTTCGAATGGTTTGTTGTGATTTGATGCCGTACGGTACCCGTGCTGTATCTCCGTAATAAATGATATCCTCATTGGGGAGAGCCTCGGATACCGCTTTCGCAACTGTCAACCCACCAAGACCGGAATCAAAAATCCCGATCGGTGCTTCCTTACTGTAATTCATGAATTTACATTCCCGTTAAAATAATTTTTCCCGCGTTAAGGTTATTCTTCATTCTCAAATGAGCGTCCTCAACATCGCTCCAATCAAACACAGAGTCAATAATCGGCTTGATTGTTCCGTCCTTAAAATAGATCGAGCGCATTTTGTTTAAACTCTTTTGTGAGTTTGATCTTATACTCATCACTTCTGTTTCGAAGGGTTGAGCCTTTGATCGTCAATCGTTTTCTCAAAATCGGCACCAAATTCATCTGATCGACTTTCGCTCCGCCTAACATCGACAGATAGACTAAACGCCCATCCAACCCTAAAATTTTGATATTCATCTCCCAATAAGGCGACCCCACAAAATCGATAATCAAGTCCACACAATTTTCTCCAAACTCCGATTCAATCACATCAGAAAAATCCTCTTCTTTATAGTTGATGGAGAGATCAGAGCCCAAACTTTCACACAGTTCGTTCTTTTGACTCGTTCCGGCCGTTGTGATGACGCGTGCATCAAACAAATGCTTAGCCAGTTGTATACCAGCCGTTCCCACTCCGCTGGCACCGGCGTGAATCAGAATCGTTTCCTCTTTTGAACATTCTCCCAGCCAATCAATTGCCTGGAAAGCGGTCAAAAAAACTTCAGGGATTCCAGCAGCTTCTTCAAAGGAAAGCTCATCCGGAATGGTCATTGCCATATCCTGATGAATCGTACAATACTCAGCGTATCCGCCGCCGGGTAGCAGTCCGAATACACGATCTCCCTGTTTAAATTCTGTGACTTCTGATCCGGTCTCTTCTACAACACCTGCCATCTCTAATCCAAGTATTGGCGAAGCGCCTTCGGGAACAGGGTAGTTTCCCGCTTTCTGGAGGAGATCAGCACGGTTGAGTGCAGTTGCTTCAACCTTCACGAGAATCTCATGGGGTTCCGGATGGGGATCAGGAAATTCACCAACCTTCATCACCGGCTGATCTGAATCCTTATCAATCAGTAGTGCTTTCATCGAGCTAAATAGGACCGAAGCGATTCTAAAAGTTTATTGATATCTGGAGAAACCTTAAAGTAAAGGATTGGCGCCATAAATGTGAAGGGAAAAATGATCGATTTTATAGCTATATCCAGCCAAATGAAGGAAAAATCAACCCAAACATGTGTAATATAGATGGTAGATGCTCCTAATAACAGTATCCAGAAAGTTTTTGAACTTAACGGTTGCAATCCCATTATTAGCAGTACATATAAATACTTTACGGCGTTGTAGATGATGATTGCCATCGCCGAAGCAAGTGCCGCTCCCTCAATTCCATATGTCGGAATCAGCAGGTAATTGGCGATGATTGTTATGGCTACCAGGATAATATTGGTATAAAAGCTGACACGATAGTGTTTTGAGTTCGATAGTATCACTCCATTTAATCCACTGATCATTGCTGTAAGTTTCCCGATTCCAACAATAAAAACCACCCATACACCGGCGGCATATACCTCGGGAAGAAGCATATATAGTTTATCGAGATGTATCCATATCAAACCAAAAATGAGAAGACCGGGAATAAGCTGATTCAGGGAAGATTTTTTGTAAATGGATTCAACCTCTTTCCACTGCTTCTTTTTTATAAAATCGGACATAAGAGGCGCCGCAATTTTATGAATTGACTGCTGCGGAACCGTAATCACTGAGACAATGTAGAATGCAATAGAATATACGGCAGTATCATCCAAACCGGCCATAGAACCGAGCATCATAATATCAACATTCCAGACAAAAACCGTTGTGAGCCCACCGAGCATGGAATAGAGGCTGTAACTGGCCATTCCCTTCACCAGTTTTTTTCGTATGATTGAAAAATTAGGAGTCAGTTGTAATTCTCTCTTCCGCCAAATTTGAATGCCGATAATTAATGGCTGAATAAGATAACTGAAAATAAATAATGCTATGAACTGCTGGAATCCGATCCACTCAAAAAAGTAAACAGCAAGTATTAGAATGGATATAAAACGCTGCAGAATTTCGTTTACAAACGAACCTGTTGTGGAATCTCGAAGGGATCGTAAATAGTTGTTGAGCACCTCAAAATAGATGATAAATAACGTAAGAGGCAGCACCCAAAGGTAGTAGTCTACAAACAGGGGAGAACGCTCTCTGTAATATTGGATAATAGTATCGCTGGCAAGCAGATAGATAATTGTAAAAAGGATAAACCCGGCAACAGGAATCGTGATAATCCAAAACAGGAATCCATGGCGTTTGGGAGCGGCTTTTTTAAAAAACGGATAGTAGCGAATCACCAGGTTTTGAAAGCCCAGATGTGCAAACTGTGAGCTGATAAACGAAGCTGAAATAAGGACTCTGGTCAGCCCGTACTGATCAGGAGTAAGAATGTGCGGAAACATTAAGATTGTAAGTACAAACCCCAGGGCAATTCCCACATAGGCAATTATAGTATTAGAAATGCTCTGGCGAACAATGATTCCCAAAATTCAGCTCTTTAGTGTTTGTAAGAAAACTCATCGTGTCCTAAGAGACACTATTTATGTAATTGGATTAACCTGAAGGTAGGCTGTTTGATGATGGTTTTGCAACTTTTCACTTTTTGAAAAAAAGATCTGATGCTCTAACTGCTATCCCGATTCATTTTCGTAAGATCGGGTGTTAGAAATCCTTTTAATACCCAAATCCGAAACTGAATGATAAATCCCGCTGCCCTGGTTTTTCCCTTTGCAAGATATCCAACAGCCAATAACAAACTTCCCAAAAATTTTACCAATTCAGTTCCGAGTTTTTTCAGCGTTCCAAATTCTGTTTCCGATACTCTCATCCGTTCACTTCGGCCAATACCTACAGATTGTTGTTCCAGGTATTCCTTTTCCAGCCGGTTGGAGCCAATTCTGTGTGTAAGTTCAAGATCGGCCCAATAATGAAGTTCAACCCCGTTCTTTCTCAACTTTTCAAAGTAGTGCTTCTCCTCGCTTCCAAGTAGTTGAGTACCTTTTCGGCCCAAATGAGTATCGAACCAGCCGAATGCATCAAAAATAGATTTTCGAATCATCATATTCCCGCCTCTCGGAAAATTCGATGGCGGATAAAATTTATCCTCATCCCCCAGGTCGTGTAGGCCAAACATCGGCATCAGTTCATCGGGAATCCAATCGGGATCTGCACCGTCGAATGTTACATGAATCCGGCCACCGGCACACATCGTTGAAGGCCTTTTCTTACTATAATCAATTGCCGTTTTTACAAAATCACGAGGGAGTTTTACATCGTCATCAATGTAAATCAATACCGGGGTTTCAGCTTCTCTTGCTGCACGGTTTCTGGCAAACGAGAGCCCCTGCTGTTTTTCCAATACATATCTAAAATTGTATTCCGGCTGCGTTTTTGAAAAAATCTCACAAACTGTTTCCGTTCCATCTTTGCTGTTGTTGTTTACGACGAGTATTTCAAACTTGCCGGGGCTCACGTTTTGTGTGGCAAGATCATCAAGCGTGTCTTTCAGGTAGCCGGCACGGTTATAGGTGCAAATTGCAATTGTTATTTGAGGTCTTTTTGGCATGAATGGATTTAGTCAATCATCATAAAATTTTATGGTTTAAACCACTTCTTGGGATGTGTAATCCGTATTCTTGTTCCAAGAAATCGTTCGATTATTCGTCTTGCGGCCTCGGCATATTTTCCGGCCCTGAAACCGATTCGATCTTTCAATGTAACAAACTCGCTGCGATAACTTTCAGAAAGATCCGGCTCCACACCACTAAGCTCTTTCAGCCATTCTTCATCCTCTTCGTAACCAAACCGGATCAAATCTTCTGCGATTGATCCGTGCAATTGAATCTGCCCCGCCACCCGTGCTTTATGCTCTTTCCACTTTCCCACGCTTGTCGGTTTGATAGGGCGAACACTTTTCAACGCTTCTTTTGAAGAATCGGAAACGGACGCCGCCAGATGGTATTCACTAAAATTCATCTTTTTCTCCAGAATCGGAATTTTTTCCATTAATCGTTCCTGGATTCGATCCGGGTCAGATACCAACTCTTCATATTTAATGGCAGTAAATCGGGAAAATTTTTCAAGCTCTTTTACTTTTTTACTATATATCTTCCAGAATTTCAGGCCGGTCCAATATTGGTCGGGGGCTTTTTGATGGTTACTGCAGATAATATCACGAGGGTCGCGGATCAGGCAGATCACATAAAAATTCGGATCCACCTTTAAGCTTGGCCCTGCTATCATTATATCCCTGGGGCGTTTAGTCAAGAATACATCCGTTCTGAACGGTGGACGAGTAAACAGGCGATCTTCATGCGGAGTGCAATAATCTATGTTAAAACAGGTTTTCATCGCTTCAGCCAGCAATGTTGTACCCGATCTGGGGCTCACTCCTACGATATGTATCTGGTTCATAATTGCAGCAAATCTCCTACTTTGTATTCCATCGACTCGGGCTGGAACGGTTGGAATCCATTTCCCGGATAATTTGTAAGCTCGCCAACATAGATCTTATTCTCGAGCAGATACAGGTCCACCCGGATAAAATTAAAATCAGCTGACAACTTCTCGGCCAGATCAATCGCTTCATCAAGATTTTCCGGACACTCTAAATCCTCTTTATATTTCGGATGTAAAATAGTTGCTTTGATCTCCGTAAAATCCCGATCTACTAATTTTCTTTTTTGATTGTTGAACCGGTCGATATCTACCTGGATAATCTCCACACGGCCATGAAAGCAGAAAAATTTATAGTCCGGCGGAATACTTCCATCTTTATCCAGCAGCAGCTTCTCAGCAACAATGGTTCGGGGAATGCCATCATATACTCTTTCGCGACCGAACTCAGCATAATCGAACTTTTTCCATTTTTCGGTTTGATGATACAGATCATGATATTCCTCCTGACTTTTATCAAACACAATCTTTAACATTGCGCTTCCATGATTGGCTTTGAGCACAAATTGATTCGGCAGAGAATCCCAAATTTCGCGGGTCAGTTCATCGTAAATTCCAATCAGAGGGATCAGATAGTCCCTTCCAACTTTTTCTTTGACATACTCTCTTGCAGTGGTTCGGTTTGCCACTTTTTTGCGAACTCCGGACTGTTCATGCAATTTCAGATATTGAATCTTTTCAGTGAATTTTCTGGGTTGATTCAGGTCCGGCCACTCGTCCAGTTCTATCCAATAGCGAATCTTCAGGTAGAGTTCATCCGGCAGCAAGTGGCGAAAAAATCCCCAAAACAGTTTTCTAAGTAAATATTTGACCATTTTTTTCATACCATCCCAAAGGTAATTATTCTATGGATACAGAATGAAGTATTATAATCCATTATGAATGTTGGTTTAAAAACCTTCAAATGTCCGCAGCCTCTTCGAGGAAGTCCAAAAAAATGCACTTTAAGTAAATAAATTCAATTTTATTCTACCGGATCACGATCCGGTATCTCCAAACTTTATTAATGATTGGAGATTCTGTCCCAAGGACTCCTTTGGAGTATCAAGTTTAGAATGTCATTCTTTTTGGACGGCTTCATAAGAGTAATTTTTTTACTGAATAATCATGAACTCCCAACCACTTGTCTCTGCAATTATCACTACCAAAAACCGGGCAGATCTACTGCCGAGGGCTATTGAGTCGGTTCTCAATCAAACCTATAAAAATATTGAAATAATCGTGGTGGATGATGGCTCAACAGATGATACTGCAGCCGTGATTGCAGAATATCAAAAAGAACACTCCATCATTCTGATTCGAAATGAGGAATCCGTTGGGGCCTGCAGGGCACGAAACCAGGGAATTGAACGGGCACAGGGAGAATTTGTAGCCGGTTTGGATGATGACGACGAGTGGCATCCAGAACGAATAACCCTGCTGTTAGAAAACTACGATGATTCCTTTGCATGTATCACATCAAATGATAAAATGGTCTCGTCAAACCGTTCTGTCGTCTGGCACAAAAAAAAGAAGATTACTTTGAATGATCTGCTTTATTCCAATTACGTAGGTAATCAGGTTCTCGCCAAAAAAGTGAGATTGATGGAGATTGGCGGGTTTGATGAATCCCTGAAGGCCGCCCAGGATTATGATTTGTGGATTCGGCTTTGTGAGAAATTTGGGCCTGTTAAGGTCATTCAAAAACCTTTGCAAACCATTCATCGGGGAAAATCAACCGAGCGAATTTCGAACTCTAAATCACAGCTTCACGGTTATCTTTCGGTCTACCAAAAGCACAAATCAAAAATGAACCGGGATCAGCGGAGATATCAACTCTACAATATTCGGCTGGCCCAGGGAAAGATCAGGTCTTTTTTTGATATTTTAGGTTGGGTTCCTCCAAAAAAACTATTTAAAGAACTGAAGCGCTGGGTTGCCAATAAGTACCTTTTATGATCAGAAAACGCAATATCCATTCCTTACATAGAAGAATACGACAGCAAATAGTTCGTCTGTATCTGAATATTCGCCACATATTTAGATTGGCAGCAAGAAAACTTGGTTTATCCGGATATCAAGTCCACCAGATTTATCTGAAAAATCTTGATTTGATTTATATTCCTATACCAAAAAATGCATGTACATCTTTAAAACATGCCATGCACTACCTTGAGTATCATGAATCTTTTGATCTCTCAAATTATCGAAAGTATGGATATCAAAGTTTGCACGATTTTTATAATAAGCAAAGGGACGCATTTACTGGTATTGAGGCATTAAAAAAACACAATGCATTCTGTTTTACAGTCATTCGCGATCCCATTGACCGGTTTCTGTCGTGCTATGGAAACAGAGTTGTACAGCTGGGAGATCTTCAAAAAAGCAGAAATAAACTCGATCGAATCGGGCTTTCTTCTGAACCTGACCTGGATACTTTTGCACTGAACTTAGTTGAATACCGGCGTATGAATCCCGGTATCCGGCACCACACCGAGCTGCAATCTAATCTTTTAGGAGGCACACTGGAATACGCGGATAAGACTTTCCCATTTGAAGAGTTAAATTCCCTGCAAAACATGCTGAATAGTTACGATAGCACTCTCGTAATGAAAAGCCGGAAATCAGGCGGACCCAAATTTCAATTATCTGATTTAAGTCATTCCTCGCTACAGTTCCTTCTTGAATTCTATAAAAAGGATTACGAATTGTTTAGCGAGTTCTATTCAAGTGAAGACGTTTTAAAACGATATAGAACTGAACACTCTACGAAATAAGAATTACTACTTCACTTAAGTATCTCTATTTCTAAAGAATATAAATATCCCAATCGCCCCCATACCAAACAAAAGCAGGTTCCCAAATCGCGCTATCCATTTTCCTGTGGTATACCAAACCGGTTCAAGCGTCATTTCAAGAGTATGATTACCAGCGGGAATTTCAAATCCCCGAAGCACATAGTTCGTTCTGATGATATCCATCTCTTCTCCATTCAAAGTAGCTGTCCAGCCCGGGGGATACCAGATTTCGCTAAGCACTAAAAAACCGGGTTCAGAACGGGAAATATCCAGTGAAATATAATTTGGATTATATTCAGTAACTGTAACAGAGGCGGTACTATCCGCTTGAATATTCAACGAAGATTCTTGTGTAACATATGCAGTTTTAGTTGGATCGAAATCACCCGTTAGTTGATTCAAAACCTCCTGTTGATTTTCCATCACAGCCACAGAATCCGCAAAAAAGGCTTTGGGGAGTACATTCAAGTTTTCCATCACCACTCCCTGATCAGTTGGATGTACAACCTCAAAACCCGGCGGAGAAAACGGTTGTGGAGCGGTCACGTATTTTACATTCAGCATATTTAAAACACCGGTATTGGCATTTGTTGCCCCCGATCTGTACATCTGGCCAATAAAATCCCGAAAATATCTATCAATCAAATCCTGGTAATAGCCCAATTTAGCTCCCGAATATCCTCCAACCGACGGATAAAAATAAGCGGGAATTGCATTATTAAACGGGTTATCGAGAATAGGAAAGACCCTGTATTCCCAACCCTCTTCGTGGGATACATTCTCGGACACGAATTGGTCCAGTCCGCGCTGGCGCTGTTGTATGACTTCCTCACGCGATGTGTCATCATCAACCAATGCACTTTCACTCATGTAGCGTTTGTCCACGCTCATTAAATCGTATGCAAGAATCACACATAATGAAATGGCGCCGGCAGAGATCGGTATTTTACCGGCTCCCATTGCCCATATAATTCCAGCCCCGATCACAAACAGCAATGCAAATCGAATCGCATCTTTCTGAGCCAGATCTTTGCGTTCGGGGATTATTTGTGTTTGAAGCAGATTCGATACCGTTTGAGAGACTCTCGGATCATCTACAGAAACATTATTCTGAACTGCAACCCTCTGTTCAAGTTGTTGGCGTTCTCCCGGTTTTTCAAAGGAGAGTCCTTGTAATGCAATCAAAATAGCACCCAGAGCGATAGCAGAACTGATAAATAGCGGCATCTTCCAGTTCCCTTTCTGCATGCGCTTCCTGATCTCAGTAATAAGCCAGTCCAGGCCAAAAACGGAAATTGCAGAAAAGCAGAAAATTGCCATGATTAACCAGGTTTCCGGAACCCGGAATTTATCAAACAAAGGGAAAAACCCGAACATCAGGTTGTTCAACAGGCCGAAATGTTCACCAAGTGAAAAGAGAACCGCTGCAACTCCCGGCCAGAGGAAAAGGTGCTTAAATTTGTGGGAAGATTTCATCAAACCAAACATAAAAAAGAGAAAGGCAAACGCACCAAAATAGTGAGGACCACTGGTAAATGATTTAGGTCCCCAGTAAAGTTCAGATCCGCCGTAAGCTCCGGGTATCAGCAGTGTTAAAAGCTCCCCCCAACCCTGCGACCATCCAAACGCGTAATCCCTGGCCAAGCCATCTGTACCTGCCGCCGCCGTTCCTCCGCGCATACTGTAGGGGGAATATTCCAGTGTACTCCAGTACATCTGAAATGTGATGAAAATAGCTACAATACCAGCTCCTACAAGCCACCCTGAATATTTCAGGAATTTTTTTGACTGATCTTCTTTAATGGCTTTTACCCAATCGTAAATAAAAAGAGTTCCGAGCGGAAACAGGAAATAGTAAGTTATTTGGGGATGGTATGCACGAAGGTGAAGTGTGAGCGCCAGTGCAAATATAAAAAATGAGATCCACCTGTTTTTCTGTGATCGGGTAATCATCAGATATCCCACATAGAGCCATGGAATATAGATATATGCCACAAATTTTGCCTTATGGCCGGCACCGATAATCAATGCAACATACGTTGTAAACCCAATGGCAATCGCCCCGAAAACAGCTGAGAGAGGACGGCTGCCCAACATAATAAACATTAGATAGGCACCACCCAGCAAAATCCACATCTGCGCGGCCGGGTAGATAAAATCAAGAAAGCTGAGAAGTGTGTTGTCCAGGTTCATCACCTTCGGCGGATGGGAGATGGTGTTCGCCGGCATTCCCGAAAACATATTGGTAGCCCAGTGGGCTATCTCTCCGGTTTCCTCTTTATATTCAATTAAACTCTCCGCACCGGCACGCCATTGAATAACATCACTCCCCATATACTGCTGACCGCCCAGAGTGGAAGAAAAATGTAAAAAGAAAGGCAGCAGAAACAGAAATCCAAGAGCCAGCAGATGCTGTTTTCCTGTGGACAATTTATCCCAAAAATCCGGTTCCGGCCCACCCTGTTTTCCTTTACGTCTTGCCATTTTATTCTATGACTCTTGGAACACGGAAATAGTCAGAATCGGCGTCCGGGGCGTTTTTCAGGGCGTCTTCGTGGCTGATAGGCTCTTTGGCTTCGTCTTCTCTGAATTTACTGGCTGTAATTTCCGTCACGTGCTCCAGAGGTTCCACATCTTCTGTATCCAACTCATTCAGTTGATCGATATATCCAAGAATATCATTCATATCCTCTTTGAAATTCTCGGCCTCTTCATCGGTGAGTTGCAGCCGTGCAAGATTGGCTACATATTGTACATCATCTTTTGTTACGGACATGATCAGAAATCTAAATTCTTGGTTGAAAAATTGTGTTGCTATATTTAATTAAAACAGACTTCCGAAGTCTCCAGATTCTTTAAAAACGGTTTATTTTTTGATTTGCGTTTATCAGTTTAAAAAAGTTTACACAGACTTCGGAAGTCTTTGGTACTTTTAAATTGAATGGACAAGTTAATAAAGATTTGATAAAAGCATAAGCGTGATTCTTCATGAAGATCCGTGGATTTGTTCTTTAAACTCTTATTCGTATTAATTTAGAAACCCCGATTATCATGAAAATAGGTATCTGTTCAGACTCACATGATCACATAGAACATGTCAAAAAAGCAGTTTCCTTTTTTAAGGAGAATAGGATCAAACGGGTAATTCATGCCGGTGATTATTGCAGTCCGTTTATCATTCCCCTATTTGAGGAATTAGATCTGCACGGTGTTTTTGGAAACAATGATGGTGACAAATACCTTTTGATGAAAAAATTTGATATGATCAACGGTACACTTTACGGTGATTTCTCCAGAATTGAAGAGGACGGGATAACATTCGGCGTCTATCATGGTACATATCCGGAAATTACGGAGAGCCTGGAGTTGTGTGGAAAATATGATGTTGTGATATCCGGCCATACACACGAGCCTAAGGTGGACACCATTGGTGATACTCTTTCAATCAACCCGGGAAGTGTGAATGGCTTCGATGCAGATCCTATGGTTGCCACATTTGATACCGAAACACGAAAAGTTCGGTTTAAGGAGTTGGGATAATTTAAAGTGCATCGGGCAGCCCTCAAAGTGTTCGGGACAGACTCTATCCGTTTCTACAAATTTTATTTTAATAATCAGTGGCCGGACAAGCTGTCCGGCATACATGTACAACGGGCAGCTTGCCCGTTACTGACCATCCCAAATTATTGGTAAATACGCTGGGTTGAATCCCTGTTTGTTGATCTACAACCTACATCAACTTTCTCTATCCTAATCTTTAAGTATCGTGCCGGACAAGCTGTCTGGCGTACATGTACAACGGGCTGCCAGCTCGTTACTCATCAACTCAAAACTATTGATGCGGGTGAAGCAGGATGTCTGAATTATCTATTAAAACGCACACCTGGACGTTGCCAATACTAAATCTGTCGTGCCGGGCAAGCTGTCCGGCGTACATTGCCTCGCCTGCTCATTGGGTTTTTGGGCTGGCGAGTCTTACTAACTTAACCCACAAATCATCAGATGAGTATACTTGTTTGTTGAGGCCGGAGAAGCTCATATCAGTCTTTTTATTTGATTAATACAGGATTTAAATACCAATTTTGACTGAAAAGATTTATCATTGCAAGTCAATATCAAATTAAAATAATACGATGCAGGTATATTTAAACGGATCATTTGTTGAACATAATGAAGCGAAAGTTTCTGTCGCTGATCGCGGCTTTATTTTTGGAGATGGTGTTTATGAAGTAACCCGAATTATAAATGGTAAACCCTTCCGGGAAAAGGAGCACCTTGAACGATTAGAGCAGGGATTAAAATCACTTAAAATTAATATTAATCATTCTGTTCTTGATGATATTCCGAAGATCAGCCGTGAACTCCTGGAAAAAAATGACTTGCTTGAAGGAGAGGCAGCCATCTATCTTCAAATTACGCGCGGTACAGCATGGCCACGCACTCACACATTTCCAAATCCTGCCGTAAAACCGTCTATTTATCTATCAGCCAGTGCGTTTACACCACACACCGAACTGCATGAAACCGGTGTGGATGTCATTACTCTTGCAGATGTTCGGTGGACGCGTTGTAATATCAAAACAGTACAGCTTCTCCCCAATACCCTTGCCAAGCAACAGGCTCAGGATGCAGGTGTAAACAGTGCACTGTTGATTCGCGACGGAGTGATTACCGAAAGCCCGAATGCCAATATTTTTGGAGTGAAAGATGGGGAACTCTATACCTATCCGGAATCAAACTATATTTTGAGTGGAATAACAAGACAAGTTGTTCTGGAAATTGCCGATAAACTGGACATTCCCGTTCACTTGAACCCAATCCGCGAGGAAGAACTGTTTGAACTTGATGAGCTCTTTTTCTCAGGTACGACTACGGACATTCAACCGGTAACTGTAATTAACGGGAAGAATCTTGGTACCGGTAAACCTGGGCCCGTTGTTAAAGCGATCCAGGAAGAACACTGGAAGTTGTTACATGCATAGTCTGAAAGTATTCCAGTTCTACTTTTTTTCTCGGGTTGCTTTGAGAATCTATTTTACATTTTTTGTTTCGTATTGCAAAACTATCAGCTTGATTGTTGTGCTCTGAACGGTCAAATGATCTGTTCAATGTGCAATTGACCCTCTAAAAAACCATACCTATGAAATCCAAAAAAGAATATTCCCGAAAAAAATTTCTGAAAAATCTTGGGGTTGGCAGTGTATCGGCACTGTTTGGCTCATCTTATTTGCTAAGCGCATGCAGTTCCGGGGAGGGAGACTCGGCTCAAATGGATCAAGATGTGACTCAATCCGATCCGCTGCATACAGTTTCCGTTCAACTGTACACATTTCGAAACCAACTGAATGAAGATATTCCGGGAACGCTCCGGCGAATTTCAGATCTGGGATACAAATATGTTGAAACCTATGATTTTTCAGAAGAGATGAACTATGAAGAAGTAGGACAAATGCTAAGGGATGCCGGCCTCTCGGTAAGCTCTATGCACAGCCAGATACCGGTCGGTGAAGTGGGTGAACGGGCATTGCGACGAGCTGAAGCTTATGGTAATGATAAGGTTATTTGGCACGGCTGGCCTGAAGATGAACGCTATCAGACCGAAGATGGAACTAAAGAACTTGCTGAAATTTACAATGAAGCCAGTGAGTTTTTGCAATCCAACGGCTTGCAGTTTGGCCTGCACAACCACTGGTGGGAAATGAAAGTAGGCGATAATGGCACCTATCCGTTTGAAACGCTTGTGAATTATATCAGCGACGATATATTTTTTGAGATTGATACTTATTGGGTAAAAACGGCCGGGCAGGATCCTGCGGATATCATCAGAAAATATGGCGACCGTGTGGAGTTTCTCCATATAAAAGATGGGGATGCCGAATGGTCTGAAGATTTGGGTGAAGGCCCTCATGATCCGATGGTACCCGTTGGACAGGGAACACAGAATTTTGAAGAGATAGTCCAGGCTTGCGGCGACTCTCACACCTGGATGGTCGTTGAACTGGATGAAAGCGAGATCGATGTATTCCAGGCCGCCGGAGAAAGTATTGACTATTTGATAGAAAACAATCTTGCAAAAGCGGCGAGAAAAACTGCCTGAACGAAGTGGCAAAAAAAGTAAATCCCGTCTATTCAGGCGGGGTTTTATCTCTTTCACCTTTATTCTGGCTGCTCAATCAGATAACAAATCGTTAAAGTAATTAAAGACCCCTCTGTCATACTTACACTCAGGCTGCATTAAGGGATTCCCTTATTACTGTGTATAGTCATTTTTGGTATTGTTATGTAAACAAATTAACAACTACATAACCCTAAGATGATGGAAGCACATAAATTTCCTCAGACAAGAGAAGACCTTAAAACTGTTCTCAACGAAACAGAACTTGCATACTTTGAATCACTGATTATTCGTAAAAGACAAGAGGCCCGGGATGAACTGGAATACCTTTTAAATTCACTTGAAGAGCAACGTTCATCAGAAACAGATGATGCATCTTCTATTGATCATCATATGAGCGACATGGGGAGCATTGAAGAGAGCGTAGATCTTACAAACCGACTTATCGAGAGAAATAGAAAATTTATCGGTCAGCTAAACAGAGCACTTGAGAGAATTGATAACGGAACCTATGGAATCTGCCGGGCAACCGGGCAACCTATTGAAAAGGAACGCCTTGAATTTGCACCACACACCAGGTACAGTATTGCTGCTAAAAACAGTGGATTAGACAAGAGAGTTGTAATGTCCTAACGTACAAAAAGAGAGAAAAAATCAACGAGAAGAAATATTCCGGCAGGGGTTCCGGAAATAAAAAAAAGCCCGTCTCGGATTGAGGCGGGCTTTCCTTTTTTAATTGACTTAAAAAATTATTCGTAGGTAAGACTACGTACTTCTACGGCACTCAGTCCTTTCGGTGTTTCTTCAACATCGAATTCTACTTCTTCTCCATCTTCAAGACCTTGGTTGGGTCCTAAGTTCTCTACATTGTTTCTGTGTACAAAAATATCTTTGCCGCCGTCGTCTGGCTGGATAAATCCAAATCCTTTCTCAGCGTCAAACCATTTTACTTTTCCTTGTTGACTCATTGTTATTACTTAGATATTAAATTATGTATTGTTGATTGCACCCAAGAAAAGATTCAAAAAACTTGAGTTGGGTTTACTCACTCGTCCTGAGAAGGGCTTTACTAAGGTGTTATGTTATTGCGAATATATAAGTTCTGTTTACCAAATGCTATAAGCATTGCAAACAAACCTGAAAATTAATTTTTTAAAAAACGTTTTTCAAAGTCTTCCTGAAATAATCATTTAACAAATTTTACCTGATTCGGGGTGAATATAACAGCCATCTCCGCTAATTGAACGTTGCCAATTTAATTCATCTTCAAGTTCTCTGAACCAGGCTTCGAGTTCCTCCTCTCCGCGAATTTTTTTCCCGCTATCCTCTATATAAGATTCCGCTTGTTCATCCTCTAAATCTTCAATATTGTAAGCCAAAATTAGATCTTGTAATTTTTCCTCGATCTTTTCGGCTCGTTCATCATCTTTATATCGGTGTAGTGTAATCATCTGAATAATTGCTTTGGATAAATATCTGCTTTAAATCAGCTTCTGCTTGAGAACTTCTACTTTATTATACTCTCAAACAAATTACTTATTGTATAGTACTGGAAATCTTTCAATAAAAAGGGTGAATATTATGAGTGAATATGAACATCGACTGGATGGCACTATTCAACTATTTCAATATTACAAATCACTAACTGAGAAATCGATCAACCAAATTTCAAATGATCGGATTCACGAACAGATTCAAAAAAATCAAAACTCCATTGCCATCCTGATGAAGCACCTGTCCGGTAATATGATCTCCCGCTGGACAAACTTCAGAACCGAAGACGGAGAAAAACCCTGGAGGAACCGCGAAACAGAGTTTGTGGATGATTTTGAATCAAAGAACGAGCTGATGGAGTATTGGGAGAAAGGCTGGGGTGTTCTGTTTGAGGCACTCGATTCCATTGAAGATAATGAACTTGACTCCATTATTTACATTCGAAATGATGGTCATAAGTTGATTGAAGCCATTGAACGTCATCTTGCCCACGTAGCCTATCACACCGGACAGATTGTGTACCTTGCTAAAATATTTGCCGGTGATGACTGGCAAAGCCTTTCCATCCCAAAAGGAGAAACAGAAGAGTACAACCGAAAGAAATTCAGTCGCGAAAAAAGCCGCGGATTATACACAGACAGGAAATAAGAGCACTGTCGCGGAGGACACATTTTCATCTTAATAGGGTTTTGCAAAATAGATTTTTATTCTCTTAACGTGTTCACCCAAACTGGTGCAAGTGTTAAATCCGGTATTTGAAAAAATGCATTGGAATAATGCAGGGTTTGTCTTACCGGAAGAATGATTCTACCAACCGTACGTCAAGGATGTTACTTGTGTCCATGTTTTTTTGCAAAAGGAAAGGGGCACAAGTGACGCTTCGCTTAACACTTGCGCCAGTTGGGGGATCCCTCGCGGGGAAGGTCACTTTTTTAGGCAATCGGTAAACGAATTCTCTTAAAAAAACATCTAAACGCCAATCTTCTTATGGAATCTGCATTTAACCATGCATTGCGAACCGATGCTTTGTAAATTGTCTTTAATGAAGATTTGAATTTTCCCAAAAAAATGGGATAATGTTCTCAATAAATTAATAATCTAATTAACCGGATGAGTATGAAAACACAGGACGATGCAATAGTGGAAGGAACCGGGAATGTAGGACGGGTACTATTCCTTTCCCTCGTTGCTGCAATAGGAGGCTTTCTATTTGGCTTTGACAGTGGAGTTATTAATGGTACCGTAGATGCACTTCAGCTTGCATTCAATTCTGATGCAGCGGGTACAGGATTCAACGTGGCATCAATGCTACTTGGCTGTGCTGTGGGTGCATTTTTTGCCGGAACTCTGGCTGATAAATTTGGGCGTAAACCCGTAATGATTGCAACAGCCCTGGCATTTATTCTAAGTGCATGGGGATCAGGCGTTGCCGGCGGATCATTTCAATTTGTAATGGCACGTATTGTTGGCGGGCTTGCCGTTGGCGCGGCCAGTATTCTTACACCGGCTTACATCAGTGAAATTGCGCCGGCTAAAATCCGCGGAAGTCTTGCTACTCTTCAACAACTGATGATTGTAATCGGGCTATTTGTTGCTTTCTTAAGTAACTACTGGCTCGCCGGAATGTCTGGCGGAGCTTCTGAACTGCACTGGTGGGGATTTCAAACCTGGCAGTGGATGTTTTGGGTTGAAATTACTCCTGCATCTATCTTTTTATTTGCACTCATTTTTATCCCTGAATCCCCAAGATATCTGGTGGCGGCTGAAAGGATTGATGAAGCAAAAGATGTTCTTACAAGTCTCTCGGATACAGTAGATGCAGAAGCGAAAGTGGCCGATATTAAATCTACCCTGAGAAAAGATCACCGCCCAAGTATGCGGGATATCATTGTTGAAGCAACCGGGGGTGTTCATCCACTTGTATGGGTTGGAATCGGGCTGGCCGCCTTACAGCAGTTTACAGGTATTAACGTTGTTTTCTATTACGGTTCAACCTTGTGGCAGGCTGCCGGATTTACTGAAGCAGATGCATTGTTGCAGAATGTAATTACCGGTTCGGTAAATATTGTGTTTACCTTTGTAGCCATTGCCCTGGTAGATAAAGTAGGACGAAAACCGCTGCTGGCTATTGGTGCTCTTGGCCAGGCAGTTATGCTCGGTATACTGGCTATTATATTTGGTACGGCAGGAGTAAATGCCGCTGGAGATCTGATACTTGAAGGTAATATGGGTATTTACGCTCTCATTTCAGCCAATGGATATGTGGCATTCTTTGCATTCTCATGGGGTCCTGTTATGTGGGTAATGCTTGGCGAAATGTTCCCGAATCAATTCCGTGGAGCCGCTCTTGCCATCTGTGGATTGGTACAATGGTTATCCAACTTTACCATTACCATGACCTTCCCGATTATGCTTGCCGGAATAGGGCTCGGGCTTTCATATGGAATCTACGCCTTCTTCGGACTTGTAGCCTTTGTATTCGTTAAGAAATATGTTCTCGAAACCAAAGGAAAAACACTTGAGGATATTTCTCGCGAAGCCGAAGCCGAACTGCAAAGCTGATTTAGCTTTAATTCTAAATATCAAAAAGCCCGGTGATTTAAAATCATCGGGCTTTTTTATTTGTACAACGGGCAGCTTGCCCGTTACTGAAAATTATTATAAACGACACAGAACGAATAGTTTCGATTGGAATCTTAAGAGGGCTTTGCAAAACCGTGGTTATTGGTCAATCTGAACTCGATTCAGATTCTCCATTCGCCTTTATAGCCAGTATCTGGAGATCCTGAATCGAGTTCAGGATGACGGGCAGAGTTTTGCAAAGCCTTCCTTAAACCAATTCAGAATCAACCCATTCGCAGATTTACGAATTACACCATACAGCCACAGCTTACCCGTTACCTAATATCTTTGATTAAAGTGAATACCGTTTTGGTGAAAAAGTGAGACGGGAGACGGGAGACGGGAAATTATAGAAATTGATCAAAAAAATGGCACAAGCGAGACGCGTGCGCCATTTTCAGTTTTTTCAAATCTCAAGACTCAAGACTACATTCTCACCTTTATCCTGTACTCTGCATCGCCGCAGCAACACCGTTGATACTCAAGAACATTGCATGCTTTAATTCAAGTATCTCCTCTTCATCCGCATTTTTACCGGCCTCTTCCCAACGGTTTAATAGTTCAACCTGCAACAGGTTTAACGGATATGTAAACACATTCCTGAATTCAATTGAATTTTGTATCACTTTCCTCATGTCCAGAATATTTTCCTGTTCAGTAATTTCCAGGATCATATCACGTGTTTTATCGAAATCTTTCAAAATCGTTTTATGCAGCCGCTGATCTGCATCTTTAGTATACATTTCGGTTGTTAATACGTGTGTTCGGGCAAGCTCTCGTTGAGCATTATCCACAATGGTTCCGAAGAAACTCCATTCCTTGTACCATTTTTTAAGTGTTTCCATCACTGATGGATCCTCATCAATAATTGGGCCGAGTGAAGCCCCCAATCCATACCAACCCGGAACATTGTAACGTACCTGTGTCCACCCGAATACCCACGGAATGGCCCGCAGATCGTCAAATTCAAGCCCTTTGTCTCCACCCCGGGACACCGGCCTTGAAGCGATTGGAAGATTACCAATATGCTCTACCGGTGTAATTTTTTTAAACCACTCCCAAAATTCAGGATCGTCAATCAGGTCGCGATAGGCTTTCATCGTACCTTCTGAAATTTTGTTCATGATGATTTCCGTTTCATCACCTTCTTTAATCTCTTTTTGGCCTTCGCCACCAGTTACCCGGGCAACGGCATTCACAATCTGTTCGAGATGGCGACGGGTTATATCCGGGAGGGAATACCGGAAGGAGATAATTTCACCCTGCTCGGTAAATCGAATTCGTCCATTATTACTGATGGACGGCAGTGCCAAAATAGCGCGGTTAGATCGGCCACCACCACGGCCTACCGTTCCTCCACGGCCATGGAACAACCGGAAATCAACATCGTGCTTTCGAAGCACCCGGCCAAGTTCCATCTGTCCTTTTTGAAGCGCCCAGTTAGCCATCCAGTAGCCACCGTCTTTGTTACTGTCTGAGTATCCCAACATGATCTCCTGGAAGTTATTTCGGGCTTCCAGTTGTTGCTTGTAGAGATCGTTGGTCAAGATTGTTTCCGTTAACTCAGCTCCTTTATCCAGATCTTCAATGGTTTCAAGAAGGGGAACAATGTCGATCTTACTCCCTACCCTTCCATTTTCAAGCCACCATAAGCCCGTTTCTTTTGCAAGAATTGCAACTTCCAGCATATCACTCACACCATGAGTCATACTGATGATATAGCTTCCAAAAGCATTTTTATCCAGCTCAAGAATCTGGTTAATTAACTGAAATACGTCCAGAATTTCGACGGTAGCCGGTTTTAACCTCGCATGTTTAGGAGCCAGCGGACGCGGATTCCGAAGTTCCTGCATAAGGATATCCACTTTTTCCTCTTCACCTAAACTGGAATAGTTTTCATGAACATTCGCAACAGACAACAGATCTTTAACGGCGTTCTCATGCACACCACTATGCTGACGAATATCAAGAGCCGCCAAGTGAAATCCGAATGTATTGGCCCTGATTACCAAATCATTAAAGTCGCCAAATTTGGCAATATCCTCCAATCCGCCATTTATCAAAGATTCTGAAATCAAGTTCAGGTCGTCAATAAAATCGCTGGTTTTGTATGATTTGGATGATTCTAAAATCTCCTGCTCACTGCCTTTCAAATCATTCAGCATATTTCGGAGACGATGCATGATATGTGTAATTTTTCTCCGGTAAGGCTCATTTTTATAATGCCTTTTATACTGCGTTGTGAGCGGTACTTCCTTCTCATCTTTTTTCAATGATTTTTTAAGCTCATCAGAAACCGGTACCAGGTTATTCGAAATGGAAAGATACCTGCGGATTTTTTCCAACTCATTCAGATATAACTTCAGCGCACTTTTCCGATGTTCAATCAAAGTTTGCCAGGTTACATCTCTTGTTACATTGGGGTTTCCATCACGATCGCTTCCAATCCACGACCGGTACTTTAGTACAATCGGCAGATCGGGTGTTTTGTTGTACTGTTGAGTAAAAGCATTTCGAATGTCATCATACAATCGCGGCACCGTATTCCAGATAGAGTTTGTAAAGTAAAACAGACCGTTTTCTACTTCATCTTCAACTGTAAGCCGTTCGGAACGCACTTCATCGGTCGAAATAAGAAGAGCAATTTCGTTGACAATCTGCTTGAGCTGTGCATCTCTTTCGTTGGGTGTTAGCCGCGGATCGTCCAGATCACCGATCATATCGGTAATATTTTCTTGTTTATTTAGCACACTACGGCGGCGGGCTTCTGTTGGGTGAGCTGTTATTGTAGGCTGAATATCCATCTGTTTGAACAGTTCCAGCGCATCATTGTAACTAATACCCTTATTTTTGAAAAATTTCAGAGCATCGGCAATACTCTCGGGACGCGGATGATCCAGATCAATTTTTTTAGCCCGCTCCCGGTTAATTCGTATGATCTCGTGCTGCTCAAGGGAGTTAACCAGGTGAAAGAAAATAGTTGTAAGGCGAAGTAAACCACGAATCTGATCGATATCCATCTGCTCGATCCGATCTACAAGCTGTTCATTAAATTTTTCACCTGAATCTTTAAACGCTTTTGCAGATAGTTCAGGAAGTTCTGCGGCTAATTCTCGGAGTGATTTTTGACCCCGATTCTGCAGGTATTCTTCTAAAAATCCTGTAAGAGTAATAAGGTTTGCAGTTAAAGGATCACTGATGTTAGCAGATTCGGCGTAATGTCGTATAGTTTCTTTCCAGGTCATTATAACTCATTTTAAAATTTGGTAGGGGTATAGATAGCCATTATTGCTAATAAAATCATCATGCTTTTGAAGATTTAAAGGTTGGGAAGCGCTTTTATTGCAATATCATAGTTTAATTGACAATGAACTTATACATTTTTTCAATTTTTTGATTTTACTGCACCCTCTCCCTCAAGAAATTCCAGAATTTTTCCGGATAAACATATTCGGAATTTTGGCGTCGTTGGCGGGGAATGTTTACAATTTTCCAACAACTCCGTTTGGATATCCGAGTTGTTCGATTTTAATCTTCGAATCATCTTCCTGCCGGGAAAAGAGATATCATTCTCCGCTGCAAACACAAGCGTGGAAATTTCCCATTTTTTAATTTCCTCCTCAAAAATGAGAGGCAGAATTCTCAGATCGGGTTTAAATAAGGTGAACACATCACCGATATAAGGCCCCCAATCTTCATCCCAGGTTGTAAGAAGTGGATCTACAAATTTCTTGAGCCTCTTCTAAGTTTGATTGAACCGGTACAAAATTGACGGAACAGCCATTTTCTTAACATCTTCCCATATTGATCTGCAAACAACTCCCGCCGGTACAATCAGGATCAAATTATTTACATTGCCTGGATAAACTTTTGCAAACTGTAAGCCGGCAAAACCACCCAAACTAATTCCAAGCAAGTTGATCTTCTCCAAACTGAATTCACTCTCAATTTCGAAAAGTCAATCTGAAAATGAGTTGTCTTTGTACGAAAATCTTACTTCAGGCCCTCTAACAAATTGGCCCGGCAGATCGGGTGCAAAAATTTGATAATGATCCAATAATGGATTTAGCTCAGAAACCAAATGAGCTGAGCTTGTCAACATGGAGTGCAGGCAAAGAAGTACCGGTTTGGAATCATCTCCCGCTTTCAAAACATGACTGGTGCCAAATGACGTTTCTACCTGGATGGATTCTGTAGGAGTATCGATCTTATTCAAAAACAGCTGATACCACTCTTCAAGCTTCTCTTTAGCATGATCGTTTTGAAATATTTTATTATCCATAAGAAAACCAATTTTTTGACTGTACATTAAATGAAGGCTTTGCAAAACCGTGGGTATGCGTCAATCTGAACTCGATTCAGATTCTCCATTCGTCTTTATAGCCAGTATCAGGAGATCCTGAATCAAGTTCAGGATGACGGTCATAGTTTTGCAAAGCCTTCTAAATATGTAAAAACCAAAGATTATAATTTGCTTGCTTTTTGATGCTCTGATTTTCAGTTATTTAACCGAATTACATATTTTAATGAAGTAGCATTAATCAATTATTAAGATTCATCATTATGGCAAACACAATTTCAAGAAGAACCTTTTTAAAACAAACAGGATCAGCGCTGGCTGTATCGGCAATTGGATTACCTAATATTATCATCCCGCAAAGCAGGGAGAAGCTGGGTGTAGCCTTGGTAGGATTGGGAAGTTACAGTACGGGACGATTGGGACCCGGACTGCAGCAAACCGAACATTGCGAATTAAGAGGAATTGTAACCGGATCGCCGGAAAAAATCCCGGTTTGGCAGGAAAAATATAATATCCCCGATGGCAATGTATACAACTACGAGAATATGCACGAGATAGCCAATAACGATGAAATTGATATCGTATATATTGTTTTGCCAACCGGCCTTCATGCTAAATATTCCATCATAGCTGCTGAAGCGGGTAAACATGTATGGTGCGAAAAACCGATGGCTATGAATGTGGAAGAGTGCCAGAACATTATTGATGCAGTAAATCGGAATAATGTGAGCCTGGCCATCGGATACCGGCTGCATCATGAACCGAACACTCAGAAAATTATGCAGTTTGCCAGGGAACAAACCTACGGAGCTGTGACAGAAGTTCGAACAGCCGCCGGGTATGACGGATATCATGAAGATGGCAATTGGAGAAAAAATGCCGAGCTTGGCGGAGGTGCTTTGTATGATATGGGCGTCTATCCGATCAATGCCATTCGATATGCCACTCAAATGGAACCCATTGCTGTTAACGGGCGGCAAAGCACGGTTCGAAAGGAAGTTTACCCCGAAGTGGATGAGATTACCGACTTTAAATTGGAATTTGCAAACGGCATGATCTGCACGGGCGAAACAAGTTTCGGCAAATCGATGAACTACCTGAATGTAAATACCGAAGATGGCTGGTACTACCTGAAGCCGATGTCATCATACAGCGGAGTACAGGGACAGACCAGCGACGGAACTGATCTACCTGCCGATCCCGGCCACCAGCAAGCCCGACAGATGGATGCTGAAGCACTGGCTATCAAAGAAGGACGGCCACCAATAGTACCCGGCAGCCAGGGACTGAATGACATCCGGATTGTAAATGCCATTATGGAGAGTTCAAGGAATGGGCGATCGAGGATTGAGCTGTAGGATTTTCCTCCCCTCTTGAGAGGGGAAAGTGAGAATCAACGGCGAAGCCGATTGATTTGAACAAGGGGTGTGTCCACATTGAACTACTTCAAACCCATTTTTTACTTGTTCCGAAACTCTGTTTCGAAACACCCAGCTTTGAATCTCTGCTTCTCTAAAATTTTATCTTGCGGCAGCGCTCTGCTCCACGCCAGAAGCTGAATAGAAGCAGAGCTTCCATTTGGCGCTCCGAAGGAGACCTTCGGAACGAGTAAAATTCAAGACGTCAAACATCCTTCAAATCCTCTAACGAAACCGGATTCAAGTAAGATGTTAAAAACTCCCGTTTCCACCATTTCCCGGTTTCTCGCTTTTCTTTAAAGCTTGTAAACTCATATCTAAAAAGACGGACCCGAACATATTTTGGCGGCTCATTTTTAAATGGATTGCTCCTGATAAGTTTTAAAGTCGGTTTGTCGTCCTGTAAAAAACGCTTAATCAGCCTTACAAGCCACGGAGCATTTCGTATTCCCCTCATCGCCGCAAACCACATCTGCCAGTCGAGGCGAGTATGATACGGAGCAATCTGTGGGGGCATTCTCGATGGGTCAGTTGGCTTGCCTTTGAATTCGTAGGCTTTCCATTCTGTCTCATCAGTAATCGTTTCATCGGTTGTTCCCTCAATCACAATTTCGTTTCTGCTTCTTGTAACCGATCCAAATGCACCGTACGTGTTGACCAGATGAACGGGATTAAAGCTGAAATTCATCATCTGAGATGGAGAAATCATATTCATCACCGGACCTTTGCTCATCCAAAGAACCGCAATTGCCAATATCATTCCTGCGATCCAAAACCAAAGCGGTGATGCCGTTACAGCAGGTACGGAAACTGAAACAATGGATTGCAAGAATGAATCACTCAGCCCGCTTGTAGCCAGTACGAGAGTCATCCAGTTCAGCCATGAATAGTTTCCGCTGACGATCAGGTAGAATTGTGTGCCCATTATCAACAATGCCGCAACAGATGCAATAGGTTGAGGAAAAAACAGGAACCAGACAGCCACAAGCTGAACAAAGTGATTTCCAAGAGTTTCAAACTTGTGATAAGCCTGCGGCAGGTTATGAAAAAGCCAGCTTAGCGGATTGGGCATCGGCTGTGTTTCGTGATGATGATTCATACAGGTAAGTTCCCGCCAGCAGGAATCGCCCCGCATTTTAATCAGCCCGGCTCCAAATTCAACCCGGAACACCAGCCAGCGTAATATAAATATCACAATAATGGATGTTTCGAAATGCAAAGGCCCTAAAAAGATCACATAAAAACCAGCTTCCAGAAGCAGCGATTCCCAGCCGTATCCCCAAAATAGCTGACCCACATTTACAATAGATTGATACAGAATCCATAGCAGCAGCCAAATAAGCACGGAGACCCAGATCGGGCCCATATCAGAAATACCAAAAACAGCCAAAAGCGAAAGTAGTATTCCGCTCCATGCTATTACAGTGAAGAGGGAATCGGAGTATTTCCAGTGAAAAATACTGGGTGATTTTTTAAATGGGATTCTATCCAGAAAGCGCCGCACGGGATACAATCCGTTTTCTCCAACAAGTGGTTTGAATTGATTGAGTGCTACGAGAAACGCAATCAGGTAGGAAAGTCCTACTCCACGCTGAATGATAAACCGGGCAAGCCAGTAACTATCATTGTATAGGTTTTCTAACATGGCGATAAGCATTACTTCATTATCAGAAAATCGCTATCAGACCAAAAATATCTGTCCTGTTTTAAAAACAGGAAACCATGTAAATTAGTTTATATTTGAGATTTTCAGCTTATCAGCAGATATATCTCCAATTAAGTTAGAGACATTATCTTCTGTTTTTAAAAGTAACGAAATCACCAGAAGGAATACGCTTCTTTTCTGAAGTCGATAGATTGTAAAGATAGATCCAGGCTTTAATCTTATCCCCGTTTTTTAGCTTCACCTGCGTCTTTGTACGGGTAAAAGCATGGGGTTCGGGATCAACAGGTGAGCAGCCTTCATACCGGTCCAGTTTAGAAAGCACTCTCTCCTTGTCGTTCATTTTATAAACCTCTCCAACTACAATATCATCCGGATCATCTGAAGACACAACCCCGGGATACCAGTCAATCTTGTACAATTTTCCCTGAAATGTAGCCTCACCAATATATTCGGCATGATTGTCTAAAACATCGCTTGCAGGTGATGAAAAATCTCTTCTCAGCGATCCGTATACAAACAGATATTCAGCAGACATATTCTTACGCTTTCTGCGGGAATGAAGGGTGAGTCATCAAGTCAAAAATCTGTTTTTGATGATGCTTAAAATGAGTTTCAAAAAATCCCAATGTTTGCTGCATATTTAACATGCCGATTCTTGGATGTTTGTAAATTTCGCTCTTTAGAGTACTCTCATCCAGGTTTTGAATCAGCTCTTTCAGATCTCGCCTGACATTTTCCCAGTCCGATTTTAGCTCCTTATAATCTGGATCTTTCCCGGTTGCATCGGAAATCTTTGGAGCTTTGTATTTGAAAGGAAGAACAAAGGCAAGCTTTAAAGCAAAAAGACGAAATTTTGAACGAAAACCTGATTTCCTAAATTTATCTCCTGAACCGGATTTCCTCTTGATGTAGACCACAGACAACTTCTCAGAAGTCTTCAAATGATCCAGAATCTGCAAAATAGTCCATTTATCAGGTGACTTTCTGAACTGAAGTTGCTCTTGAGATAAGTTATCCAATTCCGAAAAAAGATTATTTCGGTCAGATTCAATCTGATCTAAATGGTCTTTCAGCTTATCTTTATGAGTTGTTCCAGGCATATGCCTAAAATAATAATTGAAGGTTTTATTTCAACAGATCTTCAATAAACTCTTTTAAAAGTACTGTGCTGTTGTGTTCCATATCTTTTGAGGCAAATACAAAAGTTACGGTTTCATGCTCTTTGATAATATCGATCAGCTCTACCACATACTCAGATCCAAACAGTTCTCTTCGGTATTTCTCCTTGAACTCCTCCCATTTGCCCGGATCGTGATCAAACCACTTTCGCAGCTCGTGACTTGGAGCTACTCCCTTCATCCATTTATCAAGATTAGCCCGCTCTTTTGATACGCCGCGCGGCCAGAGGCGTTCGGTTAGAATTCGGTAGCCGTCAGATTCAGTGGGTTCTTCATAAACTCGTTTAGTTCTGATGGTATTCATACTATAAATTCATGAATTTATTCAGTCTGTTCAAACTTACAGATTCCTGTGTACAGATGGCACACAAAAAGATGCCGGAGCGGAATCAACCACACCGACATCACAACTAAACCATGATCTTTTCTGCTTTTTATTCTCCTGCATAGGAAGAGTACATCCAGACGAGTTTTTCCTGCTCGCTGATGTAGTCGCTCATCAGTGCGTTGGTGCCCTCGTCGTCTGCTTCGTCCGAAAGATCAAGAATTTCACGCTGCAACTTTAACGTTACCTTAAAGGCGTTTAGAATATTATCTACCGCTTTTTTTCCGTCACTTACTTTAGGGCTTTCAGTAATTTCTGAAACTTTCACATACTCCGAATACTGATGCTCGGGCGTATATCCCAGTGTTAAAATTCGCTCTGCAACCTCATCAATTTTTATAACCAGGTCATCATAGAGCTCTTCGAATTTTACATGAAGTTCAAAAAATGTATCTCCTTTTATATTCCAGTGATAACCTCTTGTATTCTGATAAAATACTGAGTAATTCGCCAGTAAAACATTCAGCCTTTCAGCCAATTTTTTAGTTTTTGTGTTATCGAGTCCTATACTATTTAATTCACTCATTATTATGTTCTCGTTTGTTTTGTGTTATGATTTAAAATCTTCATCCTGACTATCCTTCAATATGGATAATCTGCTACTAAAACACCACTCAGATACAGAAGCAGTGTCTCGGTTTGTTTCAGCTGAAAACCGGTTTCCGACACTCTTAGCCGCGCATTTTCCAGCGATAGCTGAGCTGCACGCAGTTCCACTCCGGTAATCTCACCACGGCTGAACATCTCTTCCGCACGTTCGTAATTTCGCTCGTAAACTGCGCGGTTTGAACGTTCTGTTTCAAGCTGATCTTCCAGGTGCAGATACTGCTGCCAGCTGTTTTCAAAACGGGTTTGAAGCTGCATTGCCGACTCCTCTTTTCGAAGCTCTTCCTGGCGACTCCTCTCTTTTGCATTTTGAGACTCGATACGATTTCTGCCGCCGCTGAAAATCGGGATCTTCAGCGATAGCCCGCCGGTAAAGCCGAGCTGCTCCTGCGTCTCAAACTGACCTTCGGTTGCGTTCATGTAGCTGTAGCCATACCCGGCCGATGCGGTTAGTGAGGGCAAAAATCCGGCTTTTGTCATCCGTTCATTCAGCTCAGCCTGCTCCAGCCGTTTTTCCCTGATGTTCAGCAGAGAGTTGTTCTCCATCATCATCGATAAAAAATCCTCGTAACCCGGCAGTTCTGCCGCAGCAAATTCATCAGCCACAGGATCCATCTCGCGCTGATCCCACCCGATATCGGTATGCAGATCGCGGTACGCATTTTCATACTGAAGCTTCAGATTTCTAAAGGCCGTACTGTCGCTCTTTAAATCTGCCAGGGCCTGCAAGAGCTGCTGCTCATTTACCTGACCGTATTCCCGCCTCGTTTCAATGGTGCGATAGCGGTCGTTGCTTTGCTCAAGCGAAACTTCCTTGACCTCTATCGCTTTCTGCAGCGAAGCTACATTTATGAACTTTTGAGTTATATTTAAAATGGTGTTTTCCAATTCAGTACGGTACTGCAAATCGGCCAGATCGCTTCCCGTTTCCAGCAATTTGTAACGCAATCGTCCCTTCATTCCGTCGTAAATCACCATTTGTGTCCCGATCTGTGAATTGAACTGCGTGGTGGTAACTCCATCATACGAGATAGTTGGCGGTGACCCTTGCTGATTCGATCCCTGTGGATTGAGCAGATTCTGGAAAAATGATCCCGGTGTGACATCAAGATCGCTATAGGCAGCACTCGCTCCTCCGGTTATCGCCAGGTTTGGCAGCTGACCGGCGTTTCCGCGCGATACGCTGTTCTCTGCAATATCCGCACTAATATCGCTGATCTGCACGCTGTGGTTGTGCTCCAGCGCTGCTTTGATCGCTTCATCAAGGGTGAACTTTTCCTGAGCAGAAACGCTGCCAGCCAAAATCGCCAGTATAAAAGATAAAATTACCAATCTCATAGTGTGTTCTTTTTATGATGTTCATGAAGAATGACTGCCGGTTCAATACTCTCCTGTGTCTCCGGTTCTTTGCCCAGTATCTTCAGAATTGTGAATTTGGCGTTGTTGAAAATGACCAGAAAAGCCGGTGCAAGCGTAAGGGAGATCAGCAGCCCAAACGTGAGCCCGTAAGCGATGGCAATGGCCGGCGGTTTTAAAAATGCAGACGCCAGTCCGCCAACAAAAATCATGGGAATCAATCCGGCCACCGTACTGAGCGTTGTGAGTAAAATGGGCCGAAAACGTGACCGTACGGCATCTCTCAGCGCCTCTTCGAACGTCATTTCAGCCTTCAGATTATCATTAAAAGCCGTGATAAGAACCAGCAGGTTATTGATCAGGATACCGATGAGTGCAATCATCCCGATCAGGGAAAATATGTTCATGGTTGCACCGTGCACCCAGTGGCCGATCACCACGCCCGTAAAGGCAAACGGCAGCGTAAGAAGAACCAGGAACGTCTGGCTGAATGATTGAAAGTTAACGACCATCAGCGCCAGGATGACGAGCAGTATAATCGGGGCTACCGCCTGCATTGCCTCGGTTACTTTTGCCGATTCACGGTTCTGCCCCTCAATCACAAACTGCACGCCGGGAAACTCCTTCTCCAGGGGCGACAGCGTGCTTTCCCTGATATCGGCCAGGATTGCAGGAGCGGAAAGGGACGGATCAGCCAGGTCGGCATCTACCCGAATGGTTCGCCGGCCGTTGATATGATTGACGTTGAGAGATGCATCCGTCGGCGAAATATGCGCCACCTGCGACAATGGATAAGCACCCTTCGGCGTTCTGATTTTAACATCCATCAGATCACGATAACTCTCCCGGTTCTCCTCAGGAAATCTCAGCCACACCCTCACATCATTTCCTGTGCGCTGAAGCGTTTGAAGCTCCATCCCGAAGAAAGCCGTTCGGACCTGCATCATGATATCCTGAAGCGTAAGCCCAAGCTGTTCACCTGCTTTTGACAGTTCAATATGCAGCTCGGGGTTGCCGCGCTGATCGGTATCCGCCACATCCACCAGGTCGTCTCGTTTTTCAAGTGAACTCTTCAGTTTTTCGGCAGCTTCCTGAATATTCTCTATACTCTTTCCCGAAACCGAAATATCCACCGGGAGTCCGCCAAACCGGTGCTCGGCAAGTGCAGAAATAAACCGGATGTAATTTGTGCCGGGTACATCTCCCACTTCATCCCTGAACATATTGTTGATTTCGTAGGCCGGAATTCCCCGCTCATCGCCGCCCATCATAACAATTCGCAGTTCTCCCTGGTGGCTTTCAGGACCCAGGATTCTCTCCACATTCTGTATTACGTTCTCGTTATCGGTTCTGTCTTCCGTGAGCCGATCCCCGACTCTGTATACGGCTTCTTCAATTTTCATCAGCTTAGCCCGGGTAGTATCCACCGGAACTCCCGGCTCCATCTCTATCCGCACCAGCTGAACGTCATCATCCAGATAGGGGAAAAAGGTAACCGGTAAAACGCCGGTTCTGATCAGGGCAACCGAACCTAACAGCAGAAGAATAAAGGCGAAAACATTGAGCCATCGCCATTTGTGAGAAATGAAATCAGTAAATGGCATAAAATAGTTGTCCCTGAATGATGTAAGCCCGCTCGCCATCGCTTTCTCAAAACGGGTTTGCTTATTCTGATCGGACAATACTTTTGAAACGGTGAGTTTCTGAGGCAGAAAAAGAAATGTTACAATGAGCGCGGCCAGCAGCGCACTCACCACCACAAACGAGACTTCCGTAAAAAAGGCACCGGGTTTTCCGGGAAGAAAAAAGAAGAGGCTGAACGCCGTAGCTGTGGTCATAAGCGAGATGATCATAGGTGAGGCAACTTCCGCAGCGCCATTTCGGGCAGCCTCAACAGGTGATTCTCCAAATTCATCGTAATGGCGGTAAATGTTTTCAGCAACCACCACACCGGTATCCACCAGCATCCCCAAAACCAGGATAATGCCAAATATCGATACCACGTTGATTGTGAAATCATACCCCAGCAGTGCAGTAGCAAAGGTACCCAAAATTGCCAGCGGAATCGTAAGAGAGACCCACATCGCAATCCGTTTATCAAGGAATAGCGTGAGGATGAGCAGCACCAGGATTAAACCGAAAATAGCGTTACTCCTGAGGGAATCAACACGCTCATACACGAATTCGGAAAAATCTTCCACTACAGTCAGCTCAACGCCACTGTGCAGCGTATTAAAATGTCCGGCGTACTCTTTCACCTCTTCGGCAATGGCCACAAGATTCTCTTCGTTGGTGGTCACGACCTGAATCACCACCGACTCTTCGCCATCGAGATAGCGTTCAATGGGCCGGTCGTCGAATTGATCTGTTACAGAGGCGATCTCTTTCAGCAGTACGCGTTCACCGTTCAGTCCCGAACGCACAGGAATCTGAGCAATTTCGAGCGCTGTCACCTCTTTGTTTTCAGCCCTGATCTGCCAGTTGGCATCCTCCATCTTCAATTCGCCACCGGTGATGTCAATATTATTTTTTCTAACGGCTTCCGCTACTTCCTGCGCGGAAATTCCAAACCGGTCCATCTGCTCGTCGTTCAGTTCAATGGAGATCTCTTCAGGAGGAAAGCCGTGCAGGATTACGTTTGAGATTCCCTTCTCAACAAGAAATTCATCCCTGATTTGATCGGCATAATCTCTTTTCTGCTGAAGCGAGATGTCGCCGGTCAGCGCAAGCGAAATCGTGGGATTGAGCATCTCCTGCTTATAAACAATCGGGCGATCCATCTCTTCGGGCAGGTCTGTTACCCTGTTCACCGCGTTCTCCACGTCAACCAACACTTCATTAATATCGGCCCACTCAAAAATCTCCACGGTGATGCGGCCGCTGTTTTCCCGGGCCACGGAGGTATGACGGTCCATCCCGTTTATACCGTTCAGGTTCTCTTCAATTCTGGATATCGCCCGCTCTTCAATTTCAAGCGGTGATGCGCCGCGATACGTGATATTCACATAAATTTCAGTCGGGTCTTCGGGCGGATTCAGCGTGTAGCGTGTCTGGCTAAAGCTGAGGATGCCCATCAGAACGATGATCATCAGCCCCAGGGTTACCATGACGGGGTTACGGACAAAAAAGTTAATTAATCTCTTCATGGAATTTCCTACTTGATGATTCGTCCGCTGACCGGTTCAGTGACATCTTCTACGATCTCTTCCCCATTTTCCAACCCGCTTACCCAGAGGTGGCTCCGCTCCAATTCCTCAATTTGAACGGGCACTTCAAGCAGCTGACCGACTCTATTGGCAATTACATCCCCCGTTCTCGTCAAAGCCGTTTTTGGAATCCTGGCCAGTTTCTTTGTTCTCTCTGATTTTATCTCACCCTCCAGGTACATTCCCTCCCGTAAGTTATTGCCCGAAACCTCCAGGTACACAAACACCTGTTGCGAGGCCGGATCCACCGACGGGTTCACTCTCGTAATGGTTGCAGCATACGCTCTGCTTTGATCCTGATTTCTTACCTCCAGCGTTTGTCCGGGCAGAATCCATTCTGCATCATCGGGTTCAATCGAAGCGTTTAAAATAAACCGCGATGGATCTACCAGCGTACCCAAATGAAACTGTGGCCCAACTGCCTGACCCGGCTCAGCTTTGGCGGCCGATAAAACTCCTGAAAACGGGGCGCGAATCGTAAATTTTTCCAGCTGTTCCTCTGCACTTTTGATGCCGTAGTAGAGTTCATACACTCCTTTCGACTCCAGGAAACGGCGTACACCCTCTTCAAACTCGGGAATGGGTGAAACAGACTTCTCAGCGCTCAGCGTATTAAACCACTCCTCATACTGCGGCAGTGTTTCCGGATAGTCCAGCTTGATATCGGCCATTAGCCCGGAGACAACGGTTTTGAACTTGCTTCTTGATGACTGAAGCTTCAGCCCGGCTTCGCTGTCGTCCAGCTTTATTAAAATTTCTCCTTTTTGATAGGAAATCCCCTCCTGAAACGGCTTGCCTCCCTCCATCACCCTGCCTTGCACTTCCGGGAAAAGCTCAACACGGTTATCCGCACGAAGACGTCCGCTTAAAGTTACCCGATCTGCTACAGATTCCGTTTTCACGTTGAAAAAGCGAACCTGCTGAGAATCGAGTTCGGCTGCTGCAGTCTCAATTTGGCTTTCGGGCGGTTTCTCTGCTGATTCATCGCTGCATGAGGCTGTTATCATTAATAGTAAAAGTACCGCAGTACTTAGATAGGCTTTATTCATGTCCATACTCTTTTTTTGTGTTCGACCACAGTTTACGGACATAAATCATATAGTTCAACCATATGGTTAATTTACAAATTCGGTTAGCTTTGACTCTGTAAACAGTTGATGCTTAATCTATTACAGATAATAAACTGTAGAATCTTCTAGCAACCTTACCTCCCTTCAACCAAATATTTCAACCATATAGTTAAATATTGTTCTAAACTTTTATATTTTAATCTGAGTACCACGTTTAACAATTATGATAAAAGATGCTCCCCCTTCCAAAGGAGGTATTGGAGGTAGCTTGATAAGTACTTGTTTGATGTCAAACAGCTGAAAAATCTTAGTGTGAATCACATACTCATCTGGCATCACCCGTGAATCTCCTCCACGAAGACAAGCTCAGGGTTCAGGAAGCTATTTCCCCATTCAAAAGATTGGAAGCTATTATCGAACATTTTTAGATTAAACTTGTAAACGTATTTAGAATAATCTGAAACAAATGTTGTCATGAAAAAAGAAGAATCTAGCAGAACAGTCCTCGTCATCCACGGAACAGAAAATCTTTGAAGCCGCCCGTGAGGTATTTCAAAGTAAAGGGCTGGAAGGCGCGCGAATGCAGGAGATAGCGGATAAGGCGGACATCAACAAGTCGATGCTGCACTACTACTATCGATCAAAAGAGAAGCTATTCGAAAAAGTGTATGAGCTCTCCATCATCAAGCTGATGCCGCAGGTGGCCTCGCTGCTCAATGAGGATCTGCCGCTGGATGAAAAGCTTCGGAAATTTGCAAAAAAATATATTGAGCTTCTAAAAGTCAATCCCGATATCCCGCTCTTTGTGATTCACGAGATGAACAAAAACCCAAGCCGGCTGAAGAAATTTGTTGTCGGTGAAATCGGGAAACGAGTGCAGCCGTTTCTGAAGCAGATCAAGGAAGAGAGGGAAAAAGGAAATACCGTAGATCTGCCGCCTGAACAAATTTTTGTGAACATAATGGCCATGCTGGTTTTTCCCTTCCTGGGCCGTCCCGTCATTCAGGTTATATTGGATATGGACGAAGAGGGCTTTTCAGAGTTCATTGACGCCCGGGAAGCGAGCGTCTCGGTTTGTTTCAGCTGAAAACCGGTTTCCGACACTCTTAGCCGCGCATTTTCCAGCGATAGCTGAGCTGCACGCAGTTCCACTCCGGTAATCTCACCACGGCTGAACATCTCTTCCGCACGTTCGTAATTTCGCTCGTAAACCGCTCGGTTTGAACGTTCTGTTTCAAGCTGATCTTCCAGGTGCAGATACTGCTGCCAGCTGTTTTCAAAACGGGTTTGAAGCTGCATTGCCGACTCCTCTTTTCGAAGCTCTTCCTGGCGACTCCTCTCTTTTGCATTTTGAGACTCGATACGATTTCTGCCGCCGCTGAAAATCGGGATCTTCAGTGATAATCCGCCGGTAAAACCGAGCTGCTCCTGCGTCTCAAATTGACCTTCGGTTGCGTTCATGTAGCTGTAGCCATACCCGGCCGATGCGGTTAGTGAGGGCAAAAATCCGGCTTTTGTCATCCGTTCATTCAGCTCAGCCTGCTCCAGCCGTTTTTCCCTGATGTTCAGCAGAGAGTTGTTCTCCATCATCATCGATAAAAAATCCTCGTAACCCGGCAGTTCTGCCCCAGCAAATTCATCAGCCACGGGATCCATCTCGCGCTGATCCCACCCGATATCGGTATGAAGATCGCGGTACGCATTTTCATACTGAAGCTTCAGATTTCTAAAGGCCGTACTGTCGCTCTTTAAATCTGCCAGGGCCTGCAAGAGCTGCTGTTCATTTACCTGGCCGTATTCCCGCCTCGTTTCAATGGTGCGATAGCGGTCGTTGCTTTGCTCAAGCGAAACTTCCTTGACCTCTATCGCTTTCTGCAGCGAAGCTACATTTATAAACTTTTGGGTGATATTTAAAATGGTGTTTTCCAATTCAGTACGGTACTGCAAATCGGCCAGATCGCTTCCCGTTTCCAGCAATTTGTAACGCAATCGTCCCTTCATTCCGTCGTAAATCACCATTTGTGTCCCGATCTGTGAATTGAACTGCGTGGTGGTAACTCCATCATACGAGATAGTTGGCGGTGACCCTTGCTGATTCGATCCCTGTGGATTGAGCAGATTCTGGAAAAATGATCCCGGTGTGACATCAAGATCGCTATAGGCAGCACTTGCTCCTCCGGTTATCGCAAGGTTTGGCAGCTGACCGGCGTTTCCGCGCGATACGCTGTTCTCTGCAATATCCGCACTAATATCGCTGATCTGCACGCTGTGGTTGTGCTCCAGCGCTGCTTTGATCGCTTCATCAAGGGTGAACTTTTCCTGAGCAGAAACGCTGCCAGCCAAAATCGCCAGTATAAAAGATAAAATTACCAATCTCATAGTGTGTTCTTTTTATGATGTTCATGAAGAATGACTGCCGGTTCAATACTCTCCTGTGTCTCCGGTTCTTTGCCCAGTATCTTCAGAATTGTGAATTTCGCGTTGTTGAAAATGACCAGAAAAGCCGGTGCAAGCGTAAGGGAGATCAGCAGCCCAAACGTGAGCCCGTAAGCGATGGCAATGGCCGGCGGTTTTAAAAATGCAGACGCCAGTCCGCCAACAAAAATCATGGGAATCAATCCGGCCACCGTACTGAGCGTTGTGAGTAAAATGGGCCGAAAACGTGACCGTACGGCATCTCTCAGCGCCTCTTCGAACGTCATTTCAGCCTTCAGATTATCATTAAAAGCCGTGATAAGAACCAGCAGGTTATTGATCAGGATACCGATGAGTGCAATCATCCCGATCAGGGAAAATATGTTCATGGTTGCACCGTGCACCCAGTGGCCGATCACCACGCCCGTAAAGGCAAACGGCAGCGTAAGAAGAACCAGGAACGTCTGGCTGAATGATTGAAAGTTAACGACCATCAGCGCCAGGATGACGAGCAGTATAACCGGGGCTACCGCCTGCATTGCCTCGGTCACTTTTGCCGATTCACGGTTCTGCCCCTCAATCACAAACTGCACGCCGGGAAACTCCTTCTCCAGGGGCGACAGCGTGCTTTCCCTGATATCGGCCAGGATTGCAGGAGCGGAAAGGGATGGATCAGCCAGGTCGGCATCTACCCGAATGGTTCGCCGGCCGTTAATATGATTGACGTTGAGAGATGCATCCGTCGGCGAAATATGCGCCACCTGCGACAATGGATAAGCACCCTTCGGCGTTCTGATTTTAACATCCATCAGATCACGATAACTCTCCCGGTTCTCCTCAGGAAATCTCAGCCACACCCTCACATCATTTCCTGTGCGCTGAAGCGTTTGAAGCTCCATCCCGAAGAAAGCCGTTCGGACCTGCATCATGATATCCTGAAGCGTAAGCCCAAGCTGTTCACCTGCTTTTGACAGTTCAATATGCAGTTCGGGGTTGCCGCGCTGATCGGTATCCGCCACATCCACCAAATCGTCTCGTTTTTCAAGTGATCTCTTCAGTTTTTCGGCAGCTTCCTGAATATTCTCTATACTCTTTCCCGAAACCGAAATATCCACCGGGAGTCCGCCAAACCGGTGCTCGGCAAGTGCAGAAATAAACCGGATGTAATTTGTGCCGGGTACATCTCCCACTTCATCCCTGAACATATTGTTGATTTCGTAGGCCGGAATTCCCCGCTCATCGCCGCCCATCATAACAATTCGCAGTTCTCCCTGGTGGCTTTCAGGACCCAGGATTCTCTCCACATTCTGTATTACGTTCTCATTATCTGTTCTGTCTTCCGTGAGCCGATCCCCGACTCTGTATACGGCTTCTTCAATTTTCATCAGCTTCGCCCGGGTAGTATCCACCGGAACTCCCGGCTCCATCTCTATCCGCACCAGCTGAACGTCATCATCCAGATAGGGGAAAAAGGTAACCGGTAAAACGCCGGTTCTGATCAGGGCAACCGAACCTAACAGCAGAAGAATAAAGGCGAAAACATTGAGCCATCGCCATTTGTGAGAAATGAAATCAGTAAATGGCATAAAATAGTTGTCCCTGAATGATGTAAGCCCGCTCGCCATCGCTTTCTCAAAACGGGTTTGCTTATTCTGATCGGACAATACTTTTGAAACAGTGAGTTTCTGAGGCAGAAAAAGAAATGTTACAATGAGCGCGGCCAGCAGCGCACTCACCACCACAAAGGAGACTTCCGTAAAAAAGGCACCGGGTTTTCCGGGAAGAAAAAAGAAGAGGCTGAACGCCGTAGCTGTGGTCATAAGCGAGATGATCATAGGTGAGGCAACTTCAGCGGCGCCATTACGGGCAGCCTCAACAGGTGATTCTCCAAATTCATCGTAATGGCGGTAAATGTTTTCAGCAACCACCACACCGGTATCCACCAGCATCCCCAAAACCAGGATAATGCCAAATATCGATACCACGTTGATTGTGAAATCATACCCCAGCAGTGCAGTAGCAAAGGTACCCAAAATTGCCAGCGGAATCGTAAGAGAGACCCACATCGCAATCCGTTTATCAAGGAATAGCGTGAGGATGAGCAACACCAGGATTAAACCGAAAATGGCGTTACTCCTGAGGGAATCAACACGCTCATACACGAATTCGGAAAAATCTTCCACTACAGTCAGCTCAACGCCGCTGTGCAGCGTATTAAAATGTCCGGCGTACTCTTTCACCTCTTCGGCAATGGCCACAAGATTCTCTTCGTTGGTGGTCACGACCTGAATCACCACCGACTCTTCGCCATCGAGATAGCGTTCAATGGGCCGGTCGTCGAATTGATCTGTTACAGAGGCGATCTCTTTCAGAAGAACGCGTTCACCGTTCAGTCCCGAACGCACAGGAATCTGAGCAATTTCGAGCGCTGTCACCTCTTTGTTTTCAGCCCTGATCTGCCAGTTGGCATCCTCCATCTTCAATTCGCCACCGGTGATGTCAATATTATTTTTCCTAACGGCTTCCGCTACTTCCTGCGCGGAAATTCCAAACCGGTCCATCTGCTCGTCGTTGAGTTCAATGGAGATCTCTTCAGGAGGAAAGCCGTGCAGGATTACGTTTGAGATTCCCTTCTCAACAAGAAATTCATCCCTGATTTGATCGGCATAATCTCTTTTCTGCTGAAGCGAGATGTCGCCGGTCAGCGCAAGCGAAATCGTGGGATTGAGCATCTCCTGCTTATAAACAATCGGGCGATCCATCTCTTCGGGCAGGTCTGTTACCCTGTTCACCGCGTTCTCCACGTCAACCAACACTTCATTAATAT
The DNA here is from genome assembly GCA_034521495.1 of Balneolaceae bacterium. Lineage (NCBI taxonomy): Bacteria > Pseudomonadati > Balneolota > Balneolia > Balneolales > Balneolaceae > Balneolaceae bacterium. The sequence continues at coordinate 150,177 of JAXHMK010000022.1, read as the reverse complement.
CGGCCCACTCAAAAATCTCCACGGTAATGCGGCCGCTGTTTTCCCGGGCCACGGAGGTATGACGGTCCATCCCGTTTATACCGTTCAGGTTCTCTTCAATTCTGGATATCGCCCGCTCTTCAATTTCAAGCGGTGATGCGCCGCGATACGTGATATTCACATAAATTTCAGTCGGATCTTCCGGCGGATTCAGCGTGTAGCGCGTCTGGCTAAAGCTGAGGATGCCCATCAGAACGATGATCATCAGCCCCAGGGTAACCATGACGGGGTTACGGACAAAAAAGTTAATTAATCTCTTCATGGAATTTCCTACTTGATGATTCGGCCGCTGACCGGTTCAGTGACATCTTCTACGATCTCTTCCCCATTTTCCAACCCGCTTACCCAGAGGTGGCTCCGCTCCAATTCCTCAATTTGAACGGGCACTTCAAGCAGCTGTCCGTCTCTATTGGCAATTACGTCCCGCGTTCTCGTCAAAGCTGTTTTTGGAATTCTGGCCAGCTCCTTTGTTCTCTCTGATTCGATCTCACCCTCCAGGTACATTCCCTCCCGTAAGTTATTGCCCGAAACCTCCAGGTACACAAACACCTGTTGCGAGGCCGGATCCACCGACGGGTTCACTCTCGTCACGGTTGCAGCATACGCTCTGCTTTGATCCTGATTTCTTACCTCCAGCGTTTGTCCGGGCAGAATCCATTCTGCATCATCGGGTTCAATCGAAGCGTTTAAAATAAACCGCGATGGATCTACCAGCGTACCCAAATGAAACTGTGGCCCAACTGCCTGACCCGGCTCAGCTTTGGCGGCCGATAAAACTCCTGAAAACGGTGCGCGAATTATAAATTTTTCCAGCTGTTCCTCTGCACTTTTGATGCCGTAGTAGAGTTCATACACGCCTTTCGACTCCAGGAAACGGCGTACACTCTCTTCAAACTCGGGAATGGGCGAAACAGATTTCTCAGCGCTCAGCGTATTAAACCACTCCTCATACTGCGGCAGCGTTTCCGGATAGTCCAGCTTGATATCGGCCATTAGCCCGGAGACAACGGTTTTGAACTTGCTTCTTGATGACTGAAGCTTCAGCCCGGCTTCGCTGTCGTCCAGCTTTATTAAAATTTCTCCTTTTTGATAGGAAATCCCTTCCTGAAACGGCTTGCCTCCCTCCATCACCCTGCCCTGCACTTCCGGGAAAAGCTCAACACGGTTATCCGCACGAAGACGTCCGCTTAAAGTTACCCGATCTGCTACAGATTCCGTTTTCACGTTGAAAAAGCGAACCTGCTGAGAATCGAGTTCGGCTGCTGCAGTCTCAATTTGATTTTCTGCAGGCTTCTCTGCTGATTCACCGCTGCATGAGGCTGTTATCATTAATAGTAAAAGTACCGCAGTACTTAGATAGGCTTTATTCATGTCCATACTCTTTTTTTGTGTTCAACCACAGTTTACGGACATAAATCATATAGTTCAACCATATGGTTAATTTACAAATTCGTTCAGCTCCGACTCTGTAAACAGTTGATGATTAATCTATTACAGATAATAAACTGTAGAATCTTCTATCAACCTTACCTCCCTTCAACCAAATATTTCAACCATATAGTTAAATATTGTTCTAAACTTTTATATTTTAACCTGAGTACCACTTTAAAATTATGATAAAAGATGCTAAGGCTGTCCAAAAAAATATATTTGGACGTAGCTTGAATTAAATATTTTAGTCTAATTTCAAATAGTTGTTATACACATCCTTCGTGTTGCTTCGCGTCCTCGAGTCTTCGTGGCATAAACCGTGAATTTATTACCACGAAGACACAAAGACTCAAAGGTTCACGAAGTAAACTTTAATTATTAAGGCGCCCATAAATCAAAACCATCTTTTGGACAGTCTCACTTATGGAGCATTTCATTAAAGATTAAAAATCGAACTCAGGTTTTTATTTTAGAATAATCTGAAACAAATGTTGTCATGAAAAAAGAAGAATCTACAGAACAGTCCTCGTCATCAACGGAACAGAAAATTTTTGATGCAGCCCGTGAGGTATTTCAGAGTAAAGGGCTGGAAGGCGCGCGAATGCAGGAGATAGCGGATAAGGCCGACATCAACAAGTCGATGCTGCACTACTACTATCGATCAAAAGAGAAGCTATTCGAAAAAGTGTATGAGCTCTCCATCATCAAGCTGATGCCACAGGTGGCTTCGCTGCTCAACGAAGATCTGCCGCTGGATGAAAAGCTTCGGAAATTTGCAAAAAAATATATTGAGCTTCTAAAAGTCAATCCCGATATCCCGCTCTTTGTGATTCACGAAATGAACAAAAATCCAAGCCGGCTGAAGAAATTTGTTGTCGGTGAAATCGGGAAACGAGTGCAGCCTTTTTTGAATCAGATCAAGGAAGAGAGGGAAAAAGGAAATACCGTAGATCTGCCGCCTGAGCAAATTTTTGTGAACATTATGGCCATGCTGGTTTTTCCCTTCCTGGGCCGTCCCGTCATTCAGGTTATATTGGATATGGACGAAGAGGGCTTTTCAGAGTTCATTGACGCCCGGGAAGCATTTATACCTGATTATCTGGTAAGCATGGTGATGAAAAAGGAGCCATAAAAAAGTACATTTTAAACTGGGTTCGATTTTAAAATGCTGATTATTGCGTTCCCCTCCTATGTAAGGCGGAGCTAGGAGAGGTAGCCTTAGGATTTTGACTCTTTAGTGTCCTGAATTCATCAATTAAACCACCCCTAATTCCCCTCCTTGAAAAAGGAGGGGACCTTTAAACATCTAAATCAAGATATAGTTAATCGAACTGAGGTTTTTCCAAAAAAAAGAAAAAGATTTTGCATCTGCTACCCCTTATCACACTCTTTACACTCCAGGTTTTCGCCAAGCTTTGATTGCCGACCTTCTTCTGTTACCACCCACGGGCGAAGCTGCCAGGGTGGATCATGCCTCACATGCTGTGTGTGGCCACATGCAAGATCCGCAACCCAGTCACCCTGTTCGTCTTTGTGAAATCCGGTAATGGGCTGTTTCATGAATAAGTCTGTTTTTCAAAAATCCAGAATAATCCCAATTGTCGGCAATATTGATGATTCACTAAGCTGATCAACACGTACAAGTTCCGGGTTATTACCATTTTCCAGCAGGTAGCTCGGCTCCGATGGAGTATCCTGTGCAAAGAGATTCTGAATTTCGAGATAGAGGTCAAATGAAAAGTTTTGGAAATTCCACTTCCGGTCGATTCGAATATCGGTAGCGTTAAATGGCTTGAGGCGTTCACTGCCGAGCCGGCTATAGTCGAACACAAACTCGGGATAGGTTTCGATACTGCGTTCTTCATTAATGGGAGCAAACGGCGTTCTGCCAATCAGGCGTGTTCTGAGGCTGAATTCCCAGCTATTGCCAAGTTGATATCCGCCGGTAAATGTGAGGAGGTGACGGCTGTCCCAGGCTGAAGGCAAATAGCGATCCCGATCAAAACCGGTGAACTCACTCCAAAAAAGCGTGTAAGCGAGAATAGCATAATAATTTGTGGTTAATGTTTGTTGAGTCAGGAATTCAACACCGTAGGTTCTGCCCTTTCCAACAGACTCAATATCATCGTTTCCGAGAACCTCAAATCCGCCGCCAAGATTGGCCAGGCTGACCTCTTCCCGATTGGAAACAGGGTAGTTATCATAGAGTTTCAGAAATCCTTCAACCGAGATTTTCGTGCTCGAACGAGGAAAATAGTTAATCCCACCGGTAAGGTGATCCGACCTGATGTACTGTGCATCTCGATTCACGAAATCGCCGCTCTCTTTATAACCCAGCAGGGTAAGCGGCGGTTTTTTGAAATAGCGACCGACAGAAAGCACTCCTTTCCACTGCCCTTCTTCATCAAGATTGACGGTGAGTGCTGCCCGTGGCGAAAGCGTACGATAAATCTCGTTACCACTATCGGTGAATGTATTACCGTCAAACCGAATGCCTGCGGTCAAATCCAGCCGTTCTGTAAGCCCCTCTGATGACCACTGAACGAACCCTCCGTAACTCATGAAGTTGAGATCAGTGTCAAATGAAACACTCGTGTTATCATCAAAAAAATCATTCTCGAAGTTATTTAGCCGTGCCGATGCACCAACAGAGAGGGTTGATTGCTCACGGAAAAAAGTTGTTTCGTTCCTCAAGGTATAACGAACCTCACGAGCGCGATTTCTGGAAAAAAGGCCATCCTGATTTTCGTTGTCGCGATACCGTGAAAAATCGTTGTAAAAACTGCTTCGGCTCAGCGACGTACGGCTAACACCGAAACCGTCGCTCAGGCGGCGCTCGTATGAAAGTCCTGTGGTATTGGTTTGCTGCTGAATCACAGGCACCTGGTCGAGGGTGGCTTGCTGATCGGGGGTAATATCGTCCGGGACGTTAATCCGAAAATCGTCGATGGACCCTACACCTATCAGTGAGATCTGATTTTTGGAGTTAAATTTATGATCCACTTTGTATTGATAATCCCAATAGTCAGGCAGAAATGGGAGATCGATAAGCTGGAACAGAAGCTGCAGATAGGAACGGCGAACAGAGGCAATAAAGGTGGTGTTGGAAGATGTTGCATCACCCTTAAAAAGCGGCCCTTCAGTGGTTAAAGCGGCTTCGCTTGCACCCACGCGAAAATTGGTGCGAAATTCACGGTCGTTTCCATTGCGTTGGTTGAAACGAAGCACACCGGAAAGTGCATTCCCTGCCGATGCACCGAATGCACTGGTACTAAGTTCCACCCCTTCAAAAAACGAAACGTTAAGCAGGCCCGCCGGTCCGCCGGCACTCCCTTGTGTGGAGAAATGGTTGATCGTTGGAATCTCTATGCCATCCAGATAGTAGACGTTTTCATTGGGAGCGCCACCACGAATAATCACGTCATTTCTGAACCCTGTGACGGAGCCGGACACTCCGGGCAGCGATTGCACAACTTTGGCAATATCGCTGTTTCCGGCCGGATAGGTTGAGATCGCCTCGGGCGAAAGGCGCCTGAAACTGACAGGATTTTCAGGAGGAGCGATAAACGGTTCAGATACAGAAACGACCACTTCTTCGAGCTGCTCAGCTGTTGGAGACAATTCAAAATTGATATTCCTGTTACCCGCGCTTCGCACGTTAATATTGTTTTGGCGCTGGGTTTCGTAACCCACATAAGTGGCAACGACGATATAAGTGCCCGGCTCAATATTATCGATTTCATAAAACCCGTCACTATCCGTAGCGGCACCCTGTGCGGTTCCTTGCAGACCAACATTGGCCCCAACCAGTGGCTCACCCGAAAGAGCGTCCGTAACATAACCCGTCAATGTTCCTGTAGATTGTGCATGTATACCGGTTGAGAAACCGATCAGAAATAGAATAGAAATACCAATTGTTAAATAAAGTGGAGTCCTAAACACAAATTTCATGGGATATAGTTATGATGCAGTCGTTTGCAAGAAAACTTAAAAACATTTCCTTGCGTTCAACATCTTTTGTGTTAGGATTTTTTACAAGTACTTATAAATCTTTTTCCGTCTCACATATTTTTCAATCCAATAAATGACCGACCTAACATAGACTTTCTCTCTTCTTCCATCATAACCCACGGTCTCAACTGCCAGGGCGGATCGTGACGTACATGCTGCGTATGGCCGCATTTCAGATCGGCTACCCAGTCGTCATGTTCATCTTTGTGAAATCCGATGATTGGCTGTTTCATGTATTGTTATTCACTTTTCTCTAAACGAGCGGATGAAACTCGATCACGAAAATTGGCATGACAGTCTACACAACCGGACTGAACAATTCTATAGTGTTGCAAAACCTTCTGCATATTTTTGTTTATGGCTGCCATCCGCATAGAATCCGCATGATGATGTACAATCATATCGTATTCCACAAACTTCTGCATCTCTTCACCCAACGTTGATTTAACCAACTCTTTATCATCAGACGTCATGGTAGGATGATCCGAGATCTGACCTGACCCTTTCTCAATTAATGAATAACTCTCTGTATAAATACCCTGATCAACCTGCTGTATATCAGCTAATAATTGTTGCATCATGGGAACCAGCGGTAACGTTTTAACCTGTTTATGAAAGTAAAATGAACCCGTTGTAAACAATAAAAATGATATCATCAGAATTGCTACGACGTACATTCGATTTTTCATAAGCCTTCCTCTATTTTTCTATGAATTTTTCTACTTTCAAATTTTGGATAGCACTGATAGCAGCTTCCACAGATCCTTCCTTACATAAACCGCTTATGGATGCATTCTGAAAGCCTTCTCTTGCAGCCTGAATACAAGCTTCTTTTACTTTTTCGGCGAGCTGATATTTTTCATTCTCATTCATCTCAAGAAATATTTCTCTAAAAATTAATCAAACTTCCCGTCCATCTCCATTCGCAAAGAAAATGAAGATGCGATACGCGCGGCCATCTCTTTGGCATGATTCGCTCTCTCACCTTCAAACAGTTCATCAACAGTTGATTCAAACAATCCAAACCATCGGGAAAAATCCTGTTTTTCAATTGGAAGTGGAAGATGCTGCCGAAAAGGTTTCCCCTTATACCGCCTGGTTTGAAATAACAGATTCGACCAGAAGTCAACCATTTTTGGAAGATGTTCATCCCAGTCTACCTCGGCAACATCGTTAAATATATATCCTAATCGTTCGTCATCTTCTACTTTACCATAAAATGTATGGACCAGTAATTTAATATCCTGGTCGTTTCGAATATCTTTCATTGACATAAAATTTAATTTTTTTCTCCTACTACTTAAAGATCTATTCTTTTTCAGCTTCGCCCCTGATAAGCCGGAACACAATACCACCGAGAAAAAGTAAAATTGCAATTACATTAATCCATGAACCGATGGCCCGAACGGAAAAGTTGCCTGCAAAATCCCCCGCAACCCGTAAAATTAATGATCCATGGAGCAGAAAAAAGGGCAGATAAAAATACCGGCTCCACGGTACCATTTTTCCCGAAAGGGAGGGAATGATAACCGATGCATGTGCAAATATCATGCTAAATACAAACCCTACAAACACCATGTGCAGCAGGGCATCGTAAATAGGACCGGCATATGGAAATCCGCTCACCAGGCCTGTGATACTTGTTACGATTAACCATGCATAACCGCTCAACAAGCACCAGGCACTGTACTTTGTCCACTCCACAGACCGAATCGTTTGGCGCGCAATATCGTATTTCAACAGCCAAACAGCCGTTGCCAGGGTTGAAATCATAAGAAGATACCATCCGTATTCCCTGCTTGTATGAAGCAGGATCGCACCAGCAATCCAGATCACAATAAAACCAATAAATATCTGCCGCGCCTTTTTAGGAGGACGCATGATGCGGTTTAGTTCCAGGCGTTCGCCGAAAATGGTCAGAACGGGAAACCCCATCCACCAGATCACGATTGTAAACACGGGGTATCCGGCCAGGAATAATCCGTTGCCAATAAGAAGAGACAGGCCACCCATCGCCATGATAAAATGATAAATTTTGGGCTGCAGATAACAAACGTATAACAGGGCTGTAACAACTGCAAAACTACCTGCTGTAAACAGCCAGGCTCCGTACGTCAGATTCACAAAAAGCATGAAAATTACGGAAACAGCCATCAAAAAAGGACTGGCCATTGCCCAAAACTTTTCAAGGGCAGCTGCACGTTCAAGGCTTATCAAAGTTCCAAGAAAGGCGTTTATCATTAAAGGGCCATGCAACCCGCCGGGAATTTGAAGGTCAACGGTCGTTAAAAATCCCAACCTTACTAACCCTGAATATAAACCTGTCAATAAACCCATACCGGCAAATACCAGGAATACAACCAGGATTCTGTTTGATAATTGAAAGTTCTTCAAAGCTTACTGTTGATTAAGTTGAGGTGGTGGAACAGAAAAGAATTCGACATCGGGAACAATCATATCCACAGACCACTCAGGTTCCCAAACCAGTCGTGTTTCAAAATCTTCAACAGCATCTAACCTGTTTAAAGTTTTTTCCACCTTTTGCTGTAAGTATCGCCGCATGGGGCAGCCCGGTGTTGTAACCGTATATTCCACCACAATTTTATCCCCTTCCCGGTATATGCCGTAAACAAGACCAAGATCTACGATATTCACTCCCAGCTCCGGATCAATGACTTCGCGAAGCTTTTGTACAATATCTTGTCTGTTGATTTCAATCGAATCCATTTTAAAGCAACTCTTTAATTATTCAGAATAAAAATATTTTACCTACCGAAAATTTATGACTGCTAATCGCGTACTTTTTGCACTTTTTTGGAACTATTTATCATCAATTTCCTTAACACATTTCCTTCTAATTCTAAGAGTTTTTCTATGACCATTCTTCAACTAAGAGCTCATGTTTGTTTTCAACTTCGGCCCACTCGTCAGCCTCAGGCAGAGGATCTTTCGTTTCATTGATAACACGGTCATCCCACTCCTCAGCCAGTTTTTCATTCAGATCGATATAATCCTCCCACACTTCGGGTACTTCATCATCAGGATAGATCGCCTCCACGGGACATTCGGGCACACAGGCATCACAATCGATACAATCGAAGGGATCGATTGTCAGAAAATTCGGCCCTTCCCGGAAGGCATCCACCGGGCAAACGGCCGCACAGTTGGTATATTTGCATTTAATGCAAGGTTCGGTTACTACATATGCCATTGGAGATTCCTCCTTTACACTCAATCATTTTTTTAATGCTTTCCTGAAGATAGAAACCTCATGAACCGAAAACAATATTAAAATCGGTATTAACCGTTTTTATTGTTTTATTGTTTGATACCTATTAACTTTAAGGGTGAATGAAAGAGTTTACTTGAAAAACTAAGTGCTATGAAATCTGAAACAACTTTAAAAAACCTGTCACCTGAAGCTACACTGAATCAAATTATCTCAGCCGATGAAGATACCCCACAACTTTTACAATCGATTGGCCTGAACCCCAATGTAGATACAGAAAAAACCCTGCGCCAGGTCTGTTTTGAAAAACAATGGAATGAAGCTGAACTATTGAATTGGATTAAAAAAAATCGATCATCGAATACTGCAATTCAGAATAATGGATCCAAACAGAAAAAGAAGTTACCCGATTTTACATCCATCACAGAAATAACTGAATATTTAACATCTGAAAGTCTCTCCACAGTTTCAGATCTCTCCTCGCAAATTCAAAATAATTATAAACGTGTAAGCCAGGTTCACGGTATACAATATCCCTGGCTAAAAGAAGCTGAATGGCATGTATTTCAATTGATAAATACCCTTTCATTCTATAAGAAATTTGAAACGGAGACATTTTATCCGCTTGCCGGTGAGTTGCAAAAACAGAAAGAGCGGATGTTAGACGGCAATGTACAGAATCTGAAACGCTCCATGGATGTGGTGAAAGAGGATCACAAACAGATGAAAAAATCACTTCAACGAATCAAAAAGATGAGCGGGGATTTCCATTTCGATGAGAGTGCATGTTCCACGCTTCGAATACTTTGCAACCGGCTTCAATCCCTGCACCGAACGTTAAGCGATCACTTGAAAATTGAACAGGAAAAACTTCTTCCTAAAATTGAAACTAAACTTGAGAACAGTTAAATCGGTGAAAAACAGAGTGGCAATTATGATTACCGGATCAAAAAAAGAGATTTTAGACCTGTTGAAGAGAAAAGGGATTCTCTCTATTGATGAAGTTACCGATCAATTAGAACTGGCAAAAACAACCCTAAGAGAACATTTTTTACAGCTTGAACGGGATGGGTATATCGAACGAAAATATGAACGATCCGGCCCCGGCAGGCCAAGCCTTCAGTACCAGTTGACGAAACAAGGACATCGTTTGTATCCGTCTGGAGAATCTGCGTTGATGCGGAATTTTCTCTCCTATCTGAAGAAGAAGGGGGAAGAGTCTACCATTGAGGATTTTTTTGAAGAATTTTGGGACAAGCGCTATGAAAAAGCAGACCGGCTGATGAAGGAACATGCCCCCGAAGACAGGCAAGGCCGATTGGATGTTTTGTCGACAATGCTCGAAGAGGAGGGTTTTATGCCGGAATACACAATTGATGAAGAACAAAGTACAATCAATATCAGGGAATGCAACTGTCCGTTCCAGGAGGTCGTCAAAGAGACCCGCCTGCCCTGCCGGCTTGAAGCAGATTTTTACGGAAGGCTATTTGAGGGAGATGTGGAACGCACCTCCTACATTGCTGATGGGGACTCCTCATGTACGTATTGTATAGCTGCGAACAACAATTAAGAGAAACAAATAATCACAAAGAAACAAGATCGATCAACCGTTTTTTGATACGAGTTTCTAAAGTAGAAATACTTTACATCCAACCGCTAACAAAAATCAAAAACTATGAAAACAATATCATTACTCTTACCCATTTTTTTACTGGTGTCAGTTACTAATTTATACGCTCAGGCCGAAATGGAATCAGAGCAGAAGGATGAAACCGAACTCAGCCTGATAACCCAAACACCTGAAGAGGGATTCCAGGTAGCCGTTCAGCTTGCCCGAAAAGGAGTTACAACCACACAACCTAATAAAGAAGTCCTGTTTATGCTTCGCGATGTATACTCAAAAGACCCAGACGCACTCATTGCAAGTTCACAGGTTATTGCCATTCATTTTCAGACTGTGGCAGCAGCAAATAATTATTGGCGGGATAATAAAGAGTCCGAAAATTAAATTTTAGCCTAATACAAGATACAATACTCTTTTAAACTTAAATGAATTCAGAATGAATCAAATAACAGAACGTGAACTCGATGTACGTTCTTTCATCCCAATAAAACGCCATAAAAAACTACTTAAGCTTTTTAAAAATCTTCCGGCAGGAGACAGTTTCGTATTTATTAATGACCATGATCCGAAGCCACTTTTTTATGAATTCCGATCCATTTTTGGTGACGTTGTTGACTGGGAATACCTTCAACGCGATCCCGAAGAGTGGAAGGTTCGCGTGACACGAACAGCTGATTCGGAAGCTGATAAAGACAGCAAAATCTCTACACTGATCGATCTGCGTAAAACCGATCCAGGAGACTGGAAATATACTATTTTTCACCGCTACGGGATGATGCTTCCGGGAGACAAAATGGAAATCCGAGCTTCTGAAAAACCGGATAAAATCCATCAAATCTTTCAAAAAAAATTTAAAGATGATCACACCTGGGAAATCAAAAAGAAGGAAAAAAATAAAATCATCATTCACGTCACTAAAAAAGCCGAAAATGATATTGATTCAACTGATATCACCGTAGTTAACAAGTTTGATGTTCGTCCCTATCCTCCGGCCAAAAGACATGACATGGTATTTGAGGCATTCAATGAGCTAAAGCCGGGCGAAGCGTTTGTGTTTATCAACGATCACGATCCCAAACCTCTTTATTACCAGATGGAAGCAGAATATAGCGAACCGTTCAAATGGGAATATCTAATGACTCTTCCACAAGAATGGAAAGTAAAAGTGATAAAACTGGAGAGGGAGAGCAAAGGGTCTGAGTAAAACCTGGGTACAAACAGGTAATAGGTTATAGTTTGAATCTGCATCAATTACCGCAACTAAAATAGTTTTAAATTGATAGTTTGGGCAGTGTGTATTTTACCTGGAAGAAAAGCTCATAATATCATTCAAATTTTTTGTTATCATTGCTATCTAAAATAAACCGGGGCAATCTCTTAAATGTTTGTTTAACATTTCATTCGAAATTTAAAAGCTCATTCTTATTTCCTTTATCTGACAAACCAATTCCATGCCTGAAAGAAGATCCAAAAACACTAAAAAAGAGTCTTTTGAACAAGTGGTTGATAGCCACGACAATGGGCTCCCAAAAAATACCAGGAATAGTAAAACCAGTATTAAACAATTAGATACTTTTTTAAGCTTCTTAGAAAGACGAAATCCTTCTGAAAATGAATTTTATGAAGTAGTAAAAGACGTGATGGATTCAGTATGGGATTTAATAGAAAAGAATCCTGCATATAAAAACTTGAACATTCCTGAGCGCATTACTGAACCAGAACGGGTTCTGATTTTTCGCGTGCCCTGGACGGATGATGAGGGGCGAGTCCACGTAAACCGGGGATATCGTGTAGAGTTTAATTCGGCTATTGGCCCGTACAAAGGTGGTTTGCGGTTTCATCCTACGGTTAACCTGGATACACTGAAATTTTTAGGATTTGAACAGATCTTCAAAAATAGTTTAACTACTCTGAATATGGGCGGAGCTAAAGGTGGATCCGATTTTGATCCTAAAGGAAAATCAGATTCAGAAGTTATGCGTTTTTGCCAATCGTTTATGACAGAGTTATATCGTCATATTGGCCCGGCAACGGATGTACCGGCTGGCGATATTGGTGTGGGAAATCGAGAAATTGGTTATTTATTTGGACAGTACAAACGATTGAAAAATGAGTTTTCGGGAGTCTTAACTGGCAAGCAGCCGGCTTGGGGTGGAAGCTATTTACGACCTGAAGCTACCGGGTATGGATTGGTGTATTTTGTACAGGAGATGCTGCACACCCGGGGAACTTCGTTCAAAAATAAACGGGTAACTATATCCGGGTCTGGAAATGTAGCACAGTTTGCCGCTGAAAAAGCTATAGAGTTTGGTGCCAAAGTAGTTACTTTATCCGATTCGTCAGGAATGATTTATGATGCAAACGGACTAAACAGGGAGAAACTGAATTTTATTAAAAAGTTGAAAAACGAAAAACGAGGACGAATAAAAGAATATGCCGAAGCTTTTGACGGTGTGGAGTACCACAAAGGAAAAAAAAGCTGGATAGTTGAATGTCAAATTGCGCTGCCGTGTGCTACTCAAAATGAAGTAGATGAGAAAGATGTAGAAAAATTAGTGGAAAACGGATTAATCTGTTTAGCTGAAGGTGCCAATAAACCCTGCAGACCCGGTGCCATTCACAGATTACTCAATGAGATGATTTTGTATGGTCCCGGAAAGGCAGCAAATGCCGGAGGTGTGGCCGTATCAGGAATGGAAATGGGGCAAAACGGATCTTTTACCCGATGGAGCCGGGAAGAAGTGGAGAATCGTTTAAAAAATATAATGCAGAATATTCACGAACAGTGTGTAGAACATGGCTTAGAGGAAACATCTGGTTATGTGAATTACAAGAAAGGTGCTAACCGGGCCGGTTTCATAAAAGTAGCTGATGCTATGATACAACAGGGAATTGTTTAAAATGGGGAGAGAGGAGGGAAAATACCTTAAAGGATATTTTCCCGATACATTCCCCACACAAAGTAATTCTTATACTGTCTTTAAAGACAGAGTCCAGTCTCGGTGAATCAGGCTTCTACCATTTCGACATCAAAAATATCCGCCAGTCTTCTTCTCTGTTCCTCCACGGTAGATTTTAACGAGTTGAGATTTTCGCCTTTATAGGAATTTCCGTTGGCTATCTCCAGGCAGAGATCCATTCCTGTTTCCAGGTTTTTTCTCATCCGAACCAGTTTCTTCCACTCCGAATCTTCGGGATCTGTCAATAACGAAAGTTCACTGATATAATCCACATACATCACCAATTCTTTGGCAAACATGTGGGGGCGCTCTTTTGGCACAAGAGATCTGCCTCTTCCGTAAATATGATTCACCATCTCATCCAGGGAATACTCCCGGTCGAACCATGCAATATTCGGGCCGGGACAGATCGACTGACGGCCATAAGATGGTTTCATAATTCCAAGCCTGATCATAGAACCGGCTCCAAGATTTGTGCAGAGACAGGTTTTTTCCACCACCTTCTCTTTTTGATTCTCTTTTTCAGAATCTGGCAGATCACTCTCTTGGATAGAGTTAATTTTTAAAAGCTGGTATTCAGATGAAGCTGTACAGATTGGGTTTTCTGTAAATTCCGTATTGGTAACCAAAAATCCTTTCGGACATTTGGAACCCGGTTTGCCTTTCTCAATTAATTTCCTGGTATGGATCTCTGAACCGGATCCCCGTACATTATTAAATGGGACCCCTAATGGCGATACATTGCTTAAATAAAGATCTTTCTCCCCGGCACCAGCCAATACATCAGATGTAAAATCATCCACGCAGGTGGCTTCTGGTACCAGCAAGAATGGACTTCCCCAGCCGGTAGCGTCCATCCCGTAATCTTCAATCAAGCGGCGCATTTCACCATGGTTTCCAATTCCTCCCTGCACAGTTATTCTCGGTGTAATGTCTTCTTCTGCCAGTTCCGGATACTGCCATCCTTGTGATTCATAAAAACTTTTGACCATCGGCTGAAAAGTCTCCTTCAGCTGGTCTCGTTTTTCACGAAATTCATTCAGTAAAACCGGCAATAAAGATCCGTCTGATACGAAGGCATGTCCCCCACAATTCAATCCGGACTCAATCCTGAATTCGGCTACTTCTAATCCCTTTTTCGCCAGGTATTTCCCCTGGATCAGGGCTGAGCGAAAATCACTCACTTTCAGAATTATTTTCTTTTTGATCTCTCCTGATTTGTCCCTGTAGAAATCTTTGAATTCCGAAAGATAACCATACAACCTGGGATTAAATCCAGCTGAAAGCACCAGTGAAGAAGATACCTTGCTGTTGGCATATCCTCGTAAGGCTGCACTTGCATCACTAAATTCGCTGCTCATCGGTTTGTCATCTTTACCCAGTCTGAGAGCATCTACTTTCGCCATGATATTTACATCAATGGAACCCGGTGTCATCAGGGTTGTAAGCTCCTCATAATACTCCTGTCTTTTCTCTTCATCCTTCAGGGACAACACAAATTCATAGGTTTTTCGTAGCGGACTTTCCTCAGGCAGCATCATAAAATAGCGGTCCTTTTCACTGCCTTCAAAAAAATCCATCGCCCTTACCTGCCCGAATTTCTCCTCTACAATATCCGCTACTGTGTTCAGATATGCTGTAATTCGTTTAGCCCGGCCATCTTCTGCGGTTTGTGGAATGTTCTGATATGGCAGATTGAACTCGTTGCTGTAATGTTTCCTGATTTTCTCACATAGCATGTCATCTACGATGGAAATAACCGAATGTATACCCAGATGGGCGACACGAATCGGGGTGTCGATGGAGTGGCCGGTTCCCATGACGGGTATGTGAAATAGATGCTGATTTTTGAACATGTTTATAAACTTACTTTGAATTTCTTACTTGATAGTAACAATATACAATATTTAAGATAAAATACTCTTACTACTTTTAATGATCTGATTGTTTTGAATTTCTGGTATACGTGCTCCAACTCACCCTTTACAAAGCTCAATACTTCGACAGAAATCACTGTTAAGTAGAAATAATTACCCTTTTTTCCGATGTAAATAATCCCTTTATAGATTGTTTTTTATACAGTTAAAGCACAGAACAATTTTACTTTCAAACATTCAATAGATTAATTGAATGTTTGAAAGAACCTCCTTATAATTATGCGAACCAAATAATGAAAGCAATGGATCTAAACAATTTTAAGAAATCACTTTACAAAGAGATGAGCGATGTGACCAAGGCTTTGGGAAATCCAAATCGCCTGGAAATTTTGGATCTGCTGGCCCAGGGCAGTTGCTCTGTTGAGTATATTGCAGATCATACTAACCTGTCTGTAGCCAATGCCTCCCAGCATCTCCAGGTATTGAAAAATGCCAAATTGGTAGCCACAGAACGAAAAGGAAAATACAGCTACTATCAGTTGGCGAATAGTCTTGTGTTTAATACCTGGTGTTCTCTTCGCCGTCTTTCAATCTCACAAAATGCAGAGATTGCCCATTTAATCGATGACTTCAGAAATAACATGGAAGGTATGCAAACGATCTCCACTGATGATCTCATGGAGAAAATGGAGGATGAGGAGATCATGATCATTGATGTACGCCCTGAAGAAGAATATGAGAAAGGACATATCCGCAATGCAATCTGTTTTCCTAAAGATATGCTCAATAAAAACATGAAGGATCTCGACAAGAATAAACAGATAGTGGCTTATTGCAGAGGCCCTTTTTGCATGCTTGCCGATGAAGCCGTGGAGATGCTAAATCAGAAAGGATTCCAGGCCTCTCGGCTTGAAAACGGCTATCCCGATTGGGAAGCCAGAGATCTTCCTGTCGAAAAAGAATGAACTACCTCGGGGCAAAGCCCACGATGTATCAACTTATAATCCAAATTTTTTTAACAATTTATGCACTTATTGTGAAGTGTCCCCCTTTGAAGGGGGCAATGGGGGATGATCATTTATGCTTCAGAACCAAGACTTTGTCAATTCAAAACGCAGATAGTCATCCCCCAGCTCACTCCGCTCGCTTTCCCCCTTCGAAGGGGGAATTTAGTCTTTTTCCGACCCAGAGGGTCGGGGAATTAAACCACTTAGGATTAAAAATTTAAATCAATCACCTATATAAAATTATGGACAAATACTCACGTACAATACGTTTTTTTGCAGGCTTTATGGTTACGTTAAGTTTAACACTGGCGCATTTTGTATCTCCTTACTGGCTTCTGCTCACCTTATTTGTAGGCCTCAATTTGATGCAGTCAACCTTTACAGGCTGGTGCCTTGCAGGGAAAATTATCAGACAATTCGATCTCGGCTTTAAAGAAGGAAAGCCCTGTAAGGTTTAAATAATTAATCAGATAGATAAATCAAGAATCGAAAATTAACATGAATAAAGAAAAGTTATACGCAATAGGAGTATATCTGCTGTTAGGGGCTTTAACATTGCCTTTTAACTTGTATGCCCAACAAAATTTGGAAGAAGAAAAAAAGCTATCACTTTCACTCCAGGAAGCAACTGAAATAGCCCTTGAACAAAATTTTTCCATTGAGCAGGCCGGGTATGAGGTAGATAAAACCAAAGCACAGTATCGGCAAACCAATGCTGTTTTTCTGCCGCAGCTATCGTTTGAATACAATGCCATCTCAACTGACGATCCTTTAAATGTATTTGGATTCAAACTAAAGCAGGAGGTTGTCTCTCAACAGGATTTTAACCCTGCACTACTAAACGATCCGGATCTCTATGAAAATTACAGCGCCAAATTTGAAGTGCGTCAGCCCCTGTTCAATCCCGATATGATTATGCAGCGGGGTGCCGTTAAGAGCAAACTGAACTCGGCAAACGAACAGTTGGATGGCACCCGGAATTACATCCGATACCAGGTTCGCCAGCAATATTACAACCTGGTTTTACACAAGGGACAATTAGAGGTTCTTGAAACCGCCCTTGAAACTGCCGGAGAACACCGGCGCCAAGCCCAGAACTACTTTGAACAGGGACTCCTCAGCCGGGAGGATTATTTAGCTGCTAAGGTATATGAACTGGACATGGAAAGCCGGGT
Source organism: Balneolaceae bacterium (assembly GCA_034521495.1). Lineage (NCBI taxonomy): Bacteria > Pseudomonadati > Balneolota > Balneolia > Balneolales > Balneolaceae > Balneolaceae bacterium. The sequence goes on along the minus strand of JAXHMK010000022.1, from coordinate 132,824 downwards.
ATTGCAGACAAAAAATGACATTGAAAAAGTTCAGGAGGAGCTGGCTCTCATGCTTGGCCTGGATGGGGCAGTCACCATCAACCCAACGGAAGATTTAGAATTTGTATCTGCACCTCAAATCCCCGCAGACCTCTCTGATTTTGAAGTAAACAATGCGCAAACAAGGGCTTTTGATTACCAGGTAACGGCTGCTCAAAAAATGGTTAAATCGGCCGGCTTCAGTTTTTTGCCATCTGTGAATCTATTTGGAAGCTATGAATTTAACGATAACGAATTTGCCAATTTTGATGCCTCCTCCTACATGATCGGAGCTAATCTCCGCTGGAATATATTCACTGGATTCAGCAAGGCCGGTAAAGTGATGGAAGCGAAAGCAGATTACAGGAAAGCCAAAAGTATGCAGGAGAGGCACCTGTTAGACCAGGAAAATCGAGTGCGGGAGGCTGTTCGGTCTTTGAATCATGCCACAAAAGAGCTGGAATTAACGGAAGAGTCAATATCGCAATCCTCTCAAAATGTAGAAATACGAACAAACCGGTATGAGGAAGGGCTCGAAAAAACTACCGACCTGCTTGAGGCTGAAACCAAACTGGCCGAAGCCAGGCTGAAAAATGTGATGGCACTCTACAAATACAATATGAGCATTGCCGCTTTGGAAATGCTGCTCGAAGAAGACTTTAATAATTAACGATTAAACAGATCAAACAATGAATTACGTAAATAAAACTTGGATCAAACCAATTTCGGGAATCTTATCCCTCTTTTTCCTGGTGGCACTCTTTTCAGGCTGTAACCAGGAAGATCAGCAATCTGCATCTGAAGAGGCCCTCAGTGTACAGGTTCAAACCGCTTCAACCTCTGTTTCGGCTGAGGCACAAACATTTCCCGGTCGTGTGGAAAGTGATAACCAGGCCAACCTGAGTACTATTGTTATGGGAACCGTTACCGGGGTTCCGGTGAGCGTGGGTGAAAATGTGAAAAAAGACGATGTGCTTGTTCGGATCAAAGACGATCAGATCCTGGCGCAAAAATCACAGCTCGAAGCCAACATGGTTCAGGCCAAAGCCAACCTTGAGAATACGGAGAAGAACTACAACCGCATCAAAAATCTGTATGCGGAGGAAAGCGCCACTTCCAAAGAGCTGGATGACATCTCTACAATGTATGAGATAGCCAAGGCAAATATGGAAGCATTGGAAGCCCGCCTGAATGAAGTAAACGAAATGCTGGCCTACACGACCATTCGTGCACCTTTTGACGGTATTGTGGCTCGAAAATTTGTCTCTGAAGGAGATATGGCCGCACCCGGACATCCGCTGATTGCCATTGCCGATCCTTCGACCATAAAAATAACAGCCAGTGTTCCTGAAAAATGGATTGGCCAGATTGAAAATGGACAAGAGATCCATATAACAGTCGCTTCAGCAGGGATTCAAAATGTACCGGCCACGTTAAGCAGTGTTAGTGATGCCGGAGATCCTATGAGCCGGCAGTTTGCTATCGAAGCCCGTATCACAGATTCAGAAATCGCCGGACAATTAAAAACCGGCATGTTTGCACAGATTAGCATGAACCTGGATCAAGCTGAAACTCTCTTCATTCCTAAAACAGCTATTGTGAAAAGAGGTCAGCTGACCGGGGTTTATACTCTCAGTGATGCTAACAAAGCTGTGCTGCGCTGGGTACGAACCGGCCAGGCATCCGGAAACGAAATTGAGATCCTTTCAGGATTGAAAACGGGCGAGCAATATGTAGCTGTCGCAGATCAATCAATCCGGCAAGGGCAATTACTGAGTATTCGGTAAAGAGATAAAGACAAAGAATATTTAATAAAAATTTGAAAGGAAATAGAAAACAATGAAAACCGGATTCGCAGGAAAAATTGCTCAGGCGTTTATCGATTCAAAGCTTACCCTGCTCCTGATGATCGCCTTTATGGCCATCGGACTATATGCAGTTTGGCTTACGCCCAGTGAAGAAGAACCCCAAATCGATGTTCCCATGGCTGATATCTTTGTCGGCTACCCGGGTGCATCGCCTCAGGAAGTAGAAAACAGGATATCCATTCCGCTGGAAAAAATTCTTTCTAACATCTCAGGCGTTGAATATGTCTATTCAACCTCGATGCCGGAAATGGGAATGGTTTCCGCACGCTTCTACGTGGGACAAGATGTGGAGGAAAGCCTTGTACGGCTCTACAACGAGATCATGAAGTTTATGGATACCAAACCGGAGCCGGTTACCATGCCGCTTATCAAGACAAGGTCCATAAATGATGTGCCCATTGTGACGCTCACCCTCTGGAGTGATATGCACGATGATTACCAAATTCGCCGGATAGCCCAGGAACTGGATAACGAGATAAAATCGATTACAGATGTTGCCGAAACCAAAATTCACGGGGGACGGTCCCGCACTGTCCAGGTTGTTCTTGATAAGAATAAAATGGCCTCACTCGCCATAGACCCTCTTCGTGTGGCACAAACAATTAAAGCCGCAAACAGAGAATTTAAGTCTGGTAAATTTTCAGTAAATGACGAGGAATACCTGGTGCAAACCGGTAGTTTCCTGAAGAACGCCGAGGACGTTGGAAGCCTTGTTCTGGATGTTCGCGCCGGCGACTCCATTCTGCTCCGTGATATTGCTGAGGTGAAAGACGGGCCCGGTGAACCGGCAAATTATGTATCCTATTCCCCCGGTCCCGTATCATCTGAGGAGAGCGGCCTGCATGCCGGCAGTTCATACCCTGCAGTTACAATTTCAGTAGCCAAGCGACAGGGGGCCGATGCCATGGAGATTGCCACTCAAATCGATCGGATGGTGGAGAAACTGAACGGTTCCGTGATCACAGAAAACATTCGTGTGGAAACGACACGGAATTATGGTGAAACAGCGACTGAGAAAGTAAATACATTGCTGATTCACCTGGTGGTTGCAGTACTTTCAGTCTCTTTTGTTGTGTTTCTTGCGATGGGCTGGAGAGGAGCACTGGTTGTATTTATATCAGTACCCATTACATTTGCCCTCACTCTCTTCTTTTACTACATGTATGATTACACCCTGAACCGGATTACACTGTTTGCACTTGTGTTTGTGACCGGTATTGTGGTTGACAACTCCATTATTGTAGCAGAGAATATGCACCGCCATTTCAAGATGAGAAAACTGCCCCTGAAGCAGGCAGCTATTTATGCCATTAATGAAGTGGGAAATCCAGCCATCCTGGCCACCTTTACGGTCATTGCCGCTGTGATTCCAATGGCATTTGTTTCCGGTTTGATGGGGCCCTATATGAGCCCGATCGCAATCGGCGCAACCGTAGCCATGATTCTTTCTCTGATTATTTCATTGATTGCAACCCCATGGCTGGGATACCGGTTATTGAGTGCCGTAAGAGTTCATTCCGGCGGTAGTTCAGGAAAACGATATAAGCTTGAAGATACGATCATCTACAAATTGTATGATAAAACAATGCGCCCACTGATGGAGAGCAGCTGGAAGCGCTGGGCCTTTTTACTCGGTACCACCGTTATCCTTTTTGCTTCCCTGGTTCTCTTCTACACGAGATCCGTTGAGGTGAAAATGCTTCCTTTCGACAATAAGAATGAGATTCAGTTGATCATCGACCTGCCCGAAGGAACAACGCTTGAGCGAACGGATGCTGTTGCACGGGAAGTAGGTTTGGCACTGCTGGATGTCCCCGAGGTATATGATTACCAGGTCTATTCCGGGACTAATGCGCCGATCAACTTCAACGGGTTGGTTCGAAGCTATGATATGCGGCAAATGTCGAATGTGGCTGATATACAGGTAAACCTTGTGGACAAAAGCCTGAGGTCTGACCAGAGCCACGACATCGCCAAGCGAATGCGTCCGCTCGTTCAAAAAGTGGGTGAAAAATATGGAGCGAACGTTAAAGTGGTCGAAGTTCCTCCGGGTCCACCCGTCCTCTCTACACTGGTTGCCGAGGTGTATGGCCCCAACCTGGAGATGCAGCGATCTATCGGAAATGAAATCAAACAGATCTTTTCAGAAACTCCGGGAATTGTCGATACAGACTGGATGGTTGAAGATGAGCAGACCGAATATCACTTTGACGTTCAGAGAGAAAAAGCTGCTGTAACTGGTGTAATGCCGCAACAGGTTACAGAATCTTTAGGAATGATCTTGGGTCAACATCCGGTCAGTTCTCTGTATGATGAAAACGAAGCCAGCCTGGTACCCATCCAAATGAAACTGGATGAGTCCTCGCGCGCCGGTGTTCAAAATCTGGGCGGACTACATGTACAATCCCAAACCGGGGCGATGGTACCTGTCACGGATCTGGTCCAGGTAGAGAAAAGAACATTGGCAAAAAGCATCCATCGCAAGAATCAAAGACGAGTGGTGTATGTAACTGCTGAGGTAGCCGGTGAAATTGAAAGCCCGGTTTATGCCATCCTGGATGCGCAAAATCAGATTGATGCAATTGATTTACCTACCGGCTACAATCTTGAACAACAGTACGCCGGGCAGCCGTTTACAAGCGAAGATGTCACCGTTAAATGGGACGGCGAATGGCAAATTACCCTTGAAGTATTTCGTGACTTGGGAATTGCATTTGCAGTGGTTCTGCTGATTATCTATATCCTGATTGTCGGCTGGTTCCAGGATTTTGGAGTTCCGTTTATCATGATGATTGCCATTCCGTTATCCCTCATCGGTATATTGATCGGACACTGGGTGGCCAGTGCCTTCTTTACCGCAACGTCCATGATTGGATTAATAGCATTGGCGGGCATTATGGTTCGAAACTCTGTACTGCTGATCGACTTTATCCAGATCAGCCTGAAGGAGGGGAATTCCCTGCAAGATGCAGTTATTGAGGCAGGCGCTGTTCGTACCATGCCGATCCTGTTAACAGCCGGTACCGTAGTTATTGGTGCGATTGTAATCCTGTTTGATCCGATCTTCCAGGGACTGGCAATCTCGCTGATGGGCGGAGCGATCGCTTCCACAGCGCTGACCCTGGTTACCGTACCATTGATCTATTTCATGGCTAAAAAGAATCTGCGGGCAGATGAAATCATCACTAAATAGAGTACACAAAATCGGCTATGCAGGCTTCATAGACTTGACTCACTTTTAGCCTGTATAGCCGGTTATTTTTCTTATTCAAAACTCAATCTAATTCATTATGAAATTACTAATTATACTTAGCGTAGCAGAATTTGAAAACGAGGTTCGGGCTATGATGACCAAAAATAACGTACCCATCTACAGCGAAACAGAAATGTACGGTTTCAAAACAGAAGACCATCAACCGGATATCCGGAGCTGGTTTTCTCAACCGGACAAAGGGATCTACTCCACTCTGTTTTTCTCTTTCCAGGATGAAGCAACCGTTAAAAATATTCTGGAGGATGTGAATGAGTTTAACTCTAAAACGGAAGAGAATACCGAAAATCCATTACATGCCTATCAGATAGCTGTGGAAGCATTTGCTTGATTAGTTTTTAGTAGAACCTGTCAGAATCCGATCTAAGAGAGGTCCTGACAGAGTTCGGTTAGTCTAATCGACTCTGGAAGAGTCTGAAGAACCTGACAGAGTTCAAAAATGGGAAAAAAAGTCCCAAAGTTATTCAACAGCCAGTTCGTAGAACCCGTCTGATCGCATGGAGCGGTCTGACGGATAATATGCTTTTCTCTCAGTCCTGTCTTCAAAGGTTCCGGTATCTCAGGCTTTATTTTTTTCTATTAAACCTTATCACCATTAAAATAACAAGCCATACTCCCGTTCTGAATGTCATGGCTATAACACTTTCCATAGCAACCCTATCGCTCGAAAAATAGAGTAAGCTGATCATCAGAAATACAAAAAGATTCAATAGAAAGACTGTTCGGGCAGCAGGCAATGCCTTTTTGTGACTCTTCCAGATCAATAGACCAGTTATCAAATAGAGAAAGCCCATAACAAAATTAAAAATCAGTAAGGGTAAAAAAATAGTATAACCCGGATCTGAAATACCCAAAAGTGTTTGACCACCGACAAAAACGGTAATCATTCCAAATAGCACAGCTACAAATGAAGTTGTTATTCGAATGATGGCTAACTTTCTGTCCTTATTCATGCTCAGTAGTTGAGTTTACAGCTTATTAATTATAACATATAAAATTGTCTTAATACTTTTACTTTTATTCATATTAAAAAAATCTTTCATAGTTAAACCATACATCCGTTGAACACAGAAAAAAAGAGCCTTCACTCATCACAAGAAATAAAACCCATGAATGCAGAGATCATGGCACCGGCGGGTGACTGGACCTCTTTCCGTGCTGCCATCCAGGGCGGGGCCGATTCAATCTATTTCGGGATTGAACAACTGAATATGAGAGCAAGAGCCTCCAATAATTTTACAATGGATGATCTACCCAGGATATCGGCACTTGCAAAAGAGCATGGTATCAAAACGTACCTTACGCTTAATACGGTACTGTATGATCATGATCTGCCCATGATGAAACGGATCATAGATACGGTAAAGGAACAAAATATCACAGCGATTATAGCAGCCGACCAGGCCGCCATCTCCTATGCATACAAACAGGGTGTAGAAGTCCACATTTCCACACAGGCGAATATTTCAAACATCGAAATGGTAGAATTCTACAGCCATTTCGCTGATGTGATGGTTTTGGCACGGGAATTGAGTCTTGGACAAGTGAAAAAGATCGTGGAAGGAATTAAAGGAAGAAATATAACCGGTCCATCCGGTGACCTGGTACAGATTGAAGTTTTTGCTCACGGTGCCTTATGCATGGCCGTATCCGGCAAATGTTATCTCAGTTTACATACGTATAATGCATCTGCCAACCGCGGGGCTTGTATGCAAAACTGCCGTCATGCTTACAACGTACAGTCTGATGACGGTACCGAACTGAAGATTGATAACGAATACATCATGTCGCCCAAGGATCTTTGCACCATCGATTTCCTGGACCGTGTACTGGATTCAGGTGCAGCCGTTTTGAAAATTGAAGGACGGGGTCGCTCTCCCGAATATGTTAAAACTACAACCCGCTGTTACAAAGCAGCTTCTCTCGCTGTTGCAAATGGCACCTACACCCCCGAAAAAGCAAGACAATGGAAGAACGACTTAGACCAGGTGTATAATCGTGGATTTTGGGATGGTTATTATTTGGGAAGAAAACTGGGAGAATGGAGTCCCGTTTATGGTTCTGCAGCCAGGAAAGAGAAAACATTTGTGGGGAAAGTGCTTCATTACTATCCCAAAGCAAAAGTGGCTCATCTCCGAATCAAAGCGAGAGAGATCTCAACAGATGATTCCATCCTGATTATCGGCGATCGAACCGGGGTAGCGGAACCAACGATCGAATCGTTTTGGGTGGATGACAAACCTGCTGAAAAGGCGGTCCAGGGACAAGAATGCACTATCAAGATTGACGTGGATGTCCGGGACGGTGATAATGTGTACCTCTGGGAGGATCGCTCCTGATGCGCATCATCTATTACCGGGACAAATGTATCGGCTGCAACTACTGCGTGGAGGCGTGGCCCGAACGGTGGCAGATGTCCAAGCGCGACGGCAAATGTGTCCTCATCGGCGGAAAGAAAAAGGGACAGGTCTACCGCGCCGACGTGGGAGAACATGAACGGGAGTTAAACGAGAGAGCTGCCGAGGTTTGTCCGGTTGATGTGATACGGGTGGAAGGATAATTTTCTTATACAAACTTACTTGTTCCGACGCTCCGCTTAGGAACGGAACCTCGCATCATTATAGAAACATGAAGCAGAGCTTCAACTGTGCATTCAGAAGGAGACCTTCTGAACGAGTGAAAAGCTTCATAAATATATACCGAAGGAGAGTAGTTGTTCATCGACCTGATGCCTCGGAGTGGGAAGGAAATCCACTCTTGAGAGGGGACAGGTGAAGGCAAAACGGCGAAGCCGGGTTTGACGAACCAGGGGTGTGTCGAGGGAGTGTTCCATTGGCTACACGTTTAAAAGGAACTTCGAATCCTGGGTAACACACCCCTGATTCAATCGCTGAACGCGATTCAATCTGTCCCCTCTCAAGTGGGGATTATACAGCCTTGCTTATTACTTGAACTCAAGCTTTTTAAATGAAAACAGATACTGCAAAACGCTAAACACGTACGAAGGAGACCTTCGCCACGAGTAGAATGCTCACTGTTTCCTGATGAACTGTTCACTGAATTCCTGCTCGCAGTTCCATTATCTCTTCCTCTGTGAGCGGCTTGAATTCCTTCGCATTCCGAATATTCTCTTCAAGATGTTCCATCCGGGAGATACCTACGATGGTTGTAGAAACCGGCTGACTCATTGTATAGTATAAAAGCTGTTTTGGTGTCAATCCGCGGCCAACCAAACCACCTCCGCCAAATACTTTCATCCCGATCACTCCCATATTCCTGTCAGAAGTAAGCCGGAAGAAACGGTCGAGATTTTGTTCATCCTGCAAAATAGAACCTGATGCATTTAAAGGAATGAGTGCACAATCGTAAGGATAGCCTTCAATCGCTTCCGAAAGAATCCGACTTGAGTGACTCGTCACCCCGATAAACCGAACGACTCCCTCCTCTTTCAGTTTCTCAAATGCTTGCCGTGCACTGTTCTTTTGCACCAATCTGTCATACCTCTCCTGCATCATATAATGGTGTTGGTACAAGTCAACATGATCCGTATTCAGCCGGCGAAGGCTCTCTTCAAACAAGCGCATCGTTCCGTCATAGGTGTAATCGTGGCTTTTCGTTGCCAGGAATACTTCGTCACGCCGCGTCTTCATCACTTCGCCAATATAGGTCTCACTGGAACCGGAGCCATAGTAAGCAGCCGTATCGATATAATTCACGCCCAGGTCAAGTGCCCGGTTAATGATTGCCACAGATTTATCAAAAGTACCTGGGATTTCCAAGGCACCCTGTCCGCCGAGGCTGTAAATACCCACATCGAAACCGGTATTTCCGAGCGGCCGTTTGGGCATTGGATTGTTTATGGGATCTGAAATCCATGCAGCAGTTTTGGCAAACAGATCGTTTTTGGTTGTGGTTGCAAAACCGAGTCCGGCCGCGGCAACCAAGCTATTCTTCAGAAAAGTTCTGCGGTCTAATCTCTTACTCATATTCTCCTCCCTCATCTCTTTTGTAATCACAGTGTATATAGTAAGGTAGCCAAATTCGGATTTAAGAGAAACAGTTTTACTGCCGTTCATACATCTCTTATTACTTGCTTTGAAGTTTTCATCAAGAGATGAAGCAGACCGGATACTTTACCAGCGGATAATTCACCAAAACATGGAAAAATACACTCATAGAATAATATCTCAACTTGCTCTTTTTTTTGACGATGGTGTTATATATTTTAGTTAACCATATTTAATAGTATTTTGTCTTTTATTATATCTTATGAACACAAAATCTCAGCACAGCTCCTGGTCAAGTAAACTTCTGTACCTTGTATCAGGTTTGTTACTATTTGAGATTCTGACCGGCTTATCCATCTCATTCCTTCCATTTAGCCTGTCAAACCAGGTGATGGTCTTGCTTCATACCGCAGCCGGACTCATTTTCATGTTTCCCTATCTGTGGTATCAATTCAAACACTGGATGAAGTACAAAGACCGTCCTCTGAATGAATTTTCTGTTACCGGGTATGTTGGGATGGCGGCAACAACGACAGCCATTATTACCGGGATTGTTTTAACCTGGCAGGCACTGTTTACGAGTTCCATTGGTACCGTTTGGAAGAATGTTCATCTCATCTCCACCTTTGTGTTAATCGCCTCCGTCATACCACACGTATTCCTGATTATCTGGCGTGATTCAAAAGTTCAGTCACTCAGTACAAGCATTCGGTCTCGTCTAACAGGGCAAAAACGGTTTGGCTTCAACAGCATCTACCTCCTGTTGATTCAGTTTTTACTGGTCGGCCTCTTTATGTTTGCCTATTCAAAAACAGAGACCTCTGCATCCCCTCCGCAAAATTACCAGTATCATCAAAATTCTGATTCACCCTTCTATCCAAGTCTTGCCTCTACTGCAGACAGCAGCCTGACTTTTCCCCGGGTGATGGGTGGTTCTGAATCGTGCGGATCTGCCGGCTGCCACAAGGAGATTAAAGAGGAGTGGGAAGTGAGTGCACACCGATATTCGGCAAGTGATCCTTTCTTCAGGAAAATCCAGGAAAATATGGGAGAGCTAAAAGGACCCGTGGCGGCTCGCTATTGTGGGGGTTGTCACGATCCTATTGGGTTGTTTTCAGGATCGGCCAATCTCTATTCCGACTCACTCACACATCAAACCGGTATTAATGAGGGGGTCTCCTGTATCTCATGCCATGCAATTAGCGAGGCTGATGTTCAGGGAAATGCCGATTACGTACTTGACCTGCCTGAACGATATCTTTTTGAACTCGGCGAGGGTAAAACTTCCAAACTAATCAGCGATTTCCTGATCCGTGCCTACCCTGACTATCACATCGAGAGTTATAACCGGCCACTGATTAAAACCTCTGAATATTGCGGTTCATGCCATAAGCAATATGTAGACGAAGACATCAATAACGTAGGCTGGGTTCAGCTTCAAAACCAGTACGACCAGTGGAGGAAAAGTCACTGGTTTTCTGAAAATGAGCCGTTTCAAACCATAGAATGCAGGGAGTGTCATATGCCGCTCGTTGAATCCCTCGATCCCTCCAGCGGAGATCGATCTGATTATAACAGAACTCCCGATGATGGGAAACACCGAAGTCACCGATTTTTAGGCGGCAACCAGTTTGTACCCAAACTTCTGGATCTGCCAAATGCTGACGAACATGTTCAGATGATTGAGGAGTGGCTTCGGGGAGAATACGAAATCCCCGAGATACAGGATAAATGGGAGGGCGGCCCGGTCGTTCCAATTACCATCATTTCGCCGGATACCACTTTTGCCGGCGAAAAACTGCGTATGGACGTTTTGATCAACAACCGAAAAGCCGGGCATGAATTCCCAACAGGCCCGCTCGACATGATACAGGCCTGGATTGATATGACCGTAACCGATCAACATGGAAATGTACTCTTTGCATCCGGCAAACTCGATGAAAATCATTTTATTGAGCCCGGGGCTTTTGTCTTTAAAGCTGAGCCCGTAGATCAGTATGGAAATTTAATTGATCGGCACAATTTATGGGAGATGGTGGGCGTGCGCTACAGCCGGGCTCTATTTCCGGGCAAATCGGATTATGCGCGTTTCTCTATGATGATGGAGCAACAGGAACAAAAGCATAAACCGTTCTCAGATTCACAACCAGCTTCCTACACTTTGGATTCACTACCACCGGGAACATCCCAAATTGAAATAACGGCTAAACTGCAATACCGAAAGTTTAATCAGTTTTTGATGAATGAAGTCTTCAGCGATATCAAAAATTACGATACATCACCTGTTACAACAATTTCTGAACACTCTAAAACGGTAACTATTTTACCACGGGAGATTCAATAATGATGAATTTGTCCAAAAGACAACGCAAAATCACCTGGGCATCGCTCTCATTGAGCCTTGTTTTTTTGATCTCCACTGCATCGGTCTGGTGGCTGGTGCAATCGCCCGGTTCAGCGAGTGTCACCGAGGCACAGGGTCTTACATCCAAACTCGACAGAGATTTGCCGGAAGACCTGCCATCCATTCTGTTTCAGGATGTTACTCAAGAAACGGGAATTCAATTTAAGCACTTCTATGGAACACGAGGATCAAGAATTACGGAAGATATGGGATCCGGAGTAGCATGGATCGATTATAATAACGATGGATTTCAGGATCTGTTCGTTGTGAATAATGCCGGCCCGATGGATCTGTCCGATGAGGAGTTCCAACAATCTCCCGCTACCTCTAAACTCTATCGGAACAATGGAAACGAAACGTTTACGGATGTCACAGCTGAGTCGGGACTTGAGCTTCGAATGCACGGTATGGGAACAGCCTGGGCCGATATCGACAATAACGGCACCATTGACTGCCTGGTAACCGGTTATAACCAGCTTCGTTTATTCAGCAACAACGGTGATGGAACCTTCAATGAAATCACAAAAAAAGCCGGCCTCGATGGATTTGAAGATTTTTGGGCCGGAGCAGCATGGGGCGATGTCAATAACGATGGATATATAGATCTCTATGTAACGGGATATCTCTCCTACTTTGAAATTCCGGATGTAAATGAAATTAAAGATCTCCACGAACCTCCTTCCATCAACCCATCTGTTTTTGATCCGACCGGAAACCTTTTTTTCATCAACAATGGAGATGGAACATTCCGGGAAGCTGCTAAAGAACTGGGCCTGGATAATCCGCAGGGTAAGGGACTGGAAGCAACCTGGGTGGATCTGACCAACGATCACCTCCCCGAGCTCTATGTTACGAATGATGTCTCAGACAACGCACTCTATCGGAACACGAATAATTTTGAGTTTCTTGATATCAGTTATCCCGCCAAAGCTGCCGATTACCGTGGGTCCATGGGCCTGGCCGTGGGTGACTGGAATGGAGATGAAGACCTGGACATTTTCATCACTCATTGGATTGCACAGGAAAATGCGTTCTATTCCAACATGTGGACTGATGATGGGAATGATATGTTGTTTTTTAAAGACGAAGCTGACCGTTACGGGCTCGGTCAATCTTCTCTCGACTACGTTGGCTGGGGTACTTTCTTTTTTGATATTGACAACGATACACGCCCCGATCTGTTTGTTGCCAACGGACATACCAACCAGCTTACCGATCAACCCGAAAAAATGATTGGCATGCGGGACCTTCTCTACTGGAACCGAAATAATGAGGACGGTTTTTATGAAATTGGTGAGGTTTCCGGAGGGTACTTCTCTGAAGAGCTGGTAGGCCGGGGCGCTGCTTATGCCGATTATAATAACGACGGCAAGCTTGACCTGTTTATTGTAAACCACGACGGGCCGGGAATACTTCTTAAAAATCAAACCGAGACCGCCAACAATTGGCTAAAGGTAGAACTTGAAGGAACAACAAGTAACCGGTCTGCATACGGAACCAAACTACAACTTATCACACCCGGGGGAGTCCAGGTCAAACAGGTGGGAATGCAGGCGTCTTACCTCTCCCACAACAGTCTTGTACAACATTTTGGCCTTCGGGAATCTGAAACCGCAGATAGTCTTATTGTTGAATGGCCAAGCGGACTGATTGAAGAATTTGCGAATATTCCGGCCAACCGGGAGATCAAGATTATTGAAGGAGAGGGAACATACCGATGATATCAAAAGCGCACGTCCTTTCATTTTTTGTAATGATCCTTTTGTATGCAGGTGTAGCCATCTGGAAATGGACTCCGTCTTCAGTTGAATATCCTCAAAATTCTACCAGCAGTTCTCTGAACACTGATGAAACCATAGAAGCCCGTTTTTGGGATCATTACAATCAAGCTACGGAATATCGCTCTCAACAGCTCTACCGGGAAGCATCGAAAGAATATTCAAAAGCTTTACAGCTCAAAAGCAATCACAAAGATGCCCTGTACTATGCAGGGAGCATGCATCTGATGGCCAGGGAATTTGAGAAGGCCAACCTGAAATGGAATCGACTGCTACAGGAGGAGCCGAATGCACCCAGGACAAATCTCCGGCTGGGAACCCTTCATTTTTGCATGGATCCGAAAAATCAGCACTTCGATCTCGAGAAAGCTTATCTCTATTTCTCGGAAGCGTGGAAATTAAACCTGGAAGAGACCGGTGCCCCCCTGCTGCTGGCTAAGATTCACCTATTAAATAATGACCCTCTACCGGCGGAAGAACTTCTGTCAGACATTCTTTCTGTGAACAGTACGAATGAAGAAGCACTTTTTTTGATGGGTTTTATAAAGTGGCGTTCCGGGAATATCAATGATTCAAGGCAATTCTTAAGCAGGTCAAAGAATTATCTGAACCAGGATACCGACAAAGGCCACCTTGGAGAAGGAGCTACAAAATCGGGAAATGCAATGCTTTTACAAGGTCGGTTTTGTGATGGCTTTGAAGTAACCTTTAATAAACTTCTGCAAGACTCTTCGGAATCTCCGGCAGATGAAATCTACTCTGATTTTAAAATGAAAATTCTGGAGTGGAGGGATAAATTTAGAATTCCCGATTAAACACAACGTTCCTCATCCGCACTTTGATTCTCTTCACATACCGCTTTCGAGAGAGCTGTTTTTTTGAATGTATATGCGGAAATAACACCAATAATGGCTTTTAAATGCAGGTGTGGCAGAGATCAAACTAATTAAGACATCTTTATCTTAAATTCACATTTCATCCTTATCCTAATAAAAGACAAAGGACTCTTTTATTAGTAATAAATCAAATACACAATGAGAACATTTATAAAAACAATTACTCTTTTAACATTTTTGGTCTTTTCAGCTACCCATTATTTGGCACATGCTCAAACAACAGAGTATACCATTGACGGCATGACATTCGGAATGCCCGAAGCTGAAGTTTATACCGAAGACTACGACGGACCGGCGGTTGTTGGCGAAACTATCACCATGCTGCCGAACCTTGCTCCCCTTGATTATGAAGGGAATAAACATCACGATATACGGATGGATATCCTTGCCCAGGAAATTGAAGTAGCCGATGGCGTTCGTTACAGAGCGTGGACTTTTGGCGGAACTGTACCGGGGCCGGTCATTCATGTAAAGGAAGGCGACCGTATTACATTTACTATGCAAAACCGTTCTGACGAAATAGTTGACATTTCTGAACCGGGTGCCGAAACCTCTCCATATTTGAAGCAGATCTCAGAGAATCCTTTTATGAATCCTGAAGGCAGTATTATGCCGATGCCACACTCCATGGATTTCCACGCCGGAACCGTGGCAAAAGATGACAAATGGAGAACCATCGCACCGGGACAAACCATAAAATTCGACTGGGTGGCAAACTATCCGGGAACGTACATCTACCACTGCGGAACACCAAGTGTGTTGATGCACACGGCCATGGGACAGCACGGAGTTGTTGTGGTTTCCCCGAAAGACGGGTACCCAACGGATGACCAGGTTGACCGTGAATATGTAGTGGTGCAATCCGAATACTACCTTACAAAAGGACCCGGTGAACTCTATCAATACGATTTTGAAGCAGCCCAGGCCCGAAATCCATCTCACGTTGTATTCAACGGCCATCAAACTGTGTTACATGATCAACCTCTGAAAGCCAATGCAGGAGAGCGTGTTCGCCTTCACTTCTCCAATAACGGCCCGAGCGGAACATCAAGCTTCCATGTAATCGGCGGAATTTTTGACCGCGTATGGCTGGAAGGGCACCCCTTTAATGAAATGAGAGGCATGCAAACCGTTTTGGTTGGTGCATCCGGCTCGGCAACTATCGACATGATTGTGCCTGAAGAGGGCAAATACATCCTGATAGATCATGAATTTGCCGATGCAGAAAAAGGTGCAACCGGTACGTTGAAAGCAGGCCCAAAAAAGTAAGCTACCCCTATCCGTCAGACCGCTCATAGCGGTCAGACGGATAATCTCAGCAATAATGACAAACTTCATACAACATATCACCTTCATCGTTCTAATTCTTGCCACATTCATGGCCGGATCGGAGCAGGCTTTCGCCCAGGAAAATCCGATTCAGATTCCGGGTGGCTCCTTTCACTCCATTCTGCCGGAAGTGGAAGGAGAGCCTATTGAGGTTGAAGATTTTTATATGGATGAGCTGGCAGTAACCAATGCAGATTTCCTGGAATTCCTTGAACAAAACGAAGAGTGGCGGCGATCAAATATACCCGCAATTTATGCCGATTCCGGTTATCTGAAACATTGGAAAGATGATCTGGATCCCGGCGAGAATGTAAAACCGTATCAGCCGGTTACCCGGATATCATGGTTTGCGGCAAATGCTTACTGCAGGTGGGCCGGCGGACGATTACCAACACTCAACGAGTGGGAATACTCGGCCCAGCTCATGGATTTTGACTCTGCTGAGGAGATGAATGAGTTCGCCAACGAACTGATGGGGTGGTACTCTGCCGTGGATGTTCAAAACACAAAAACGGTGGGAAGTACGGATATCGAAAACCGGCACGGTATAAAAGACCAATTCGGATTGATTATGGAGTGGGTGGAGGATTTCAAACCGCCCATCAGCAATGAGATATCACTGGACTGCGGTACGGTTGGGCGCATGCAAAAACTGGGCAATACGTACAGTTACGCCGCCTCTGTGAGATATATCACACGAATGAGTTTTAACCCAAAAATGACAACAGGCATGGTAGGTTTTCGATGCGCTTATGATGCCGGTAAAACGAAACAACAAGCCGAGAAATCGTTATGAAATTATTTCAAACACTATCAACCGGATTATTGATTCTCCTGGTTGCTCAAAGCGCAATTGCACAGCATATGAATCACAATGCCATGAAGGCACAACCGGTTCAAAGCGAGCACTCTGTCTATCACATGGATGCTTCGTGGACTGATCATCGCGGTGAGAGTTTTCAGCTTGCGGATCTACAGGGAAACCCCGTTGTAGTGGTCATGTTTTACGGGAACTGCACACAGGTCTGTCCGATTTTGATCCGTGATGCACGGCGTGTATTTGAAGCTGTAGATGAGAGTCTCCGGTCAGAAGTTAACATTTTGGCAGTCACCTTTGATCCTGAGAATGACACCCCGGAGGTGCTGAGAAACTATGCTATCAAACAAGATCTGAATATTCCCCAATGGCATTTTACAACCGCAAAACCGGCTGATATTCGCGAACTGGCCATGCTTCTGGGCGTTCAATATGCTCAAAAAAGTGACGGCCATTTCAGCCATTCAAACCTCGTAACCGTTCTGGATGAAAGGGCAGAATTGCTCACAGGCTGGAGGGATTAAATCAGCCTGTTGAGGAAGCGGCCGAATGGATCAATAATGAAATACAGAAAAATCAAATAAAAGGAAGTTAATCTCCTTCAACTAATTAAATAACGTCAGTTCCAGATAAAATGAAGGCAAAAGCATTGAAAAAGTCCCCTCCTTGCACCCCGAGGTATCGAGGGCAGGCAGGAGGGGAGCGCAATATTCAAGTTTCTTATCTCGAACTGAAGTTAATTAAACAACTACACGAATTTTTTTAAAATCAAACCATAAGACAATGAAAACACTGATTAAAACCACACTTACACTTTTCCTGGCAGTTCTGTTTATGAATTCAGGATTTGCCCAGTCGGATGATATTCGAACCATTACCGTCATCGGGCAGGACAATATGCAGTTCAGCGAAACACTGATTGAAGCCGAACCCGGCGAAACCATTCGGATTGTACTGGATGTAAAAAGTAACATGCCGCCACAGGCGATGTCTCATAATCTTGCGATTGTAGATCTTGACACAAATGTGGAAGAATTTGTACTCGCCTCCATGGCAGCGCCCGATACCGAATACATCGCGCCTGAATATGAAGAGCAGGTAATTGCAACAACGTCAATGATTGGCGGTGGAGAGACATCCACCATTGAATTTACCGTACCTGACAATCCCGGTGAATATGAATATGTATGCACATTCCCGGGACACTATTTTGGCGGAATGAAGGGAATTCTTCGGGTAGCCGAAACTTCATGACAAACATTTTAAACCAACACGGTTGAACAACCTTCAATTTTGACCGTGTTTTACTTTAACCCCAAATCTATATCTATCACTATGATGAATAATGAAAACTTAGCTTCTAAGAGAATCGGAGACATTGTAACAGAAAACTATCACGCAGCCGGAGTTTTTAAAGAGTTCGGCATCGACTTCTGTTGCGGAGGCGGTAAATCGCTGAATGAAGTGTGCCAGAAGCGAGACATAGCTTTAGAAGAGGTTGTCGGTAAACTCCTTGATATTGCAGATAGTAATACTTCCGGAGACCACAATTACAGCGAATGGGAAGCCGATTTTTTGATTGATTACATCATCAATACGCATCATTCATTTGTTCGGAAAAAGACGGATGAAATTTCAGCTTATGCCGCTAAAGTAGCCCGGGTTTACGGCGAACAGTATCCCGAAAATGTTGAGATCTTTAAGTCTTTCGTTACTCTTTCAAACGAGTTAACAGAACATCTGGAAGCCGAAGAGGCAACTGTATTCCCATTGATTAAAAATATATCAGCAAAGCTAAAAAACGGAGAATCCCTGCTTGAAGCTGAAAAAGAAAAATTAAAAGGTCAGCTTACCCTGATGGAGGATGACCACGACGGAGCGGGCCAGGTTATGGCTAATATTCGAAAGCTGAGTAATGATTTTACTCCGCCCGCGGATGCATGCAAAACGTACCAAATTCTCTACCAGAATCTTGCAGGATTTGAAGAAGATCTGCATAAGCACGTTCACCTGGAGAATAACATCCTGTTTAAAAAAGCTGAAAAACTAATTGCTGCCTAAGCAGAGATGATGTTGAATCATGCCGTGGGATTCAGGATTGGGGTTTGATGTTTCCCGTGGCATTTTAATCAAAGTTGGTTTAATTCCGAGGCTGTCCTAAAAGGATGTCATTCTGAACTCGATTCAGAATCTCCACTCTTTAACTATGCTTGGAGATACCGGATCGGGGTCCGGTATGACAAAAATGAAAATATTGATTTCTCTCACATCCTTTTTGGACAGCCTCAATTTAGGATAAAGTCCCTTTTGAAGGAGGATACTCATCAATAAGAACGCCCTGAGACATCTAACAGACTTTAAAATCAAACTCAAATAAGAAACCAAAATGCCGAGAATCACACGTTGGTTTATCAAATCCGGGATGATCTATCTCTTCCTGGGAATAGTGTTAGCATTCCTGTCTGAATTGCCGTTCATCGATTCTGGAACTTTACTCTTGCCCGTTTACTGGCATATGATTGTGATTGGATGGGTCACACAGGTCATCATGGGTGTATCCATCTGGATGTTTCCAAGAAAACGAAGAGACCGCAAAAAAACAGAGACATTTTCTGCATTGGCTTCTTTCTGGTGTCTGAATACAGGACTTATCATCCGTTTTTTAAGTGAACCCTTTCTCCCCTTTTTTACAGAAAATCTATGGATGATGGGTATAATCAGCGTTTCGATTCTTCTTCAGTTGGGCGGTATTCTGTTTTATGTAGCTGAGATCTGGCCCCGGGTTCAGCCAAAGAAAAAACGTAAGCGGAGGTCAACCTGATGCCTGCCCAGACCGTTATGATGCTTCGACTCTCACTGTTTTACCTGGCAGTTGCTGTGGGTATTGGAGGAGTACTTCTGTTCCACAAAGTTCAGCCGCTGCATCCGGGAGTCTGGGCACTGTTGCCAATTCACTTTGAAACTGCAATCTGGGGCTGGCTCATTCAGTTTGTGATGGGAACCGCATATTGGATGTTTCCCCGTTTTCTTAAAGGCAAAGCAAGAGGCCCGGGAGTTTTGGCCTGGTGTATGATAACTTTATTTAATACCGGATTACTCCTGTTGATTTCGGGGTATTTTGTTGATGGCGGGATGGTAAATCTCAAGATCATGGGCCGGGGGTTTCTTGTGAGTAGTATTTTTCTTTTTGCATGGCTGATCTGGAACCGGGTTGTTAGTTACAGAAATTTAAAGCATTAGTGTACAATCGTTTAAAAGATTACGTGAAAAAGGAAAGCCACTAAAACACAAAAACACCAATTAATTTTCGTGTATTTGCGGGCTGTTTTATGATTTTATTATTAAAGTTATTTATCAGACTTGAACTATATCAAGCATGTGAAATGGCTTAAGCCAACTTAAAAACTTAAACGATTGATCTTCCTTTTACCTGGCAATTATTTCCCTCTCTGTAGCCGGTCCGGCCGTTGTTTATTAGGTTAGACAAAATCAAATATAATTATCCCATATCCGTCATGAAGACATATCAAATAATTAAAAGCTCCAAAAAACCATAAGCCTTACAGCAACACGGTTATGGGCTTTCGCCTTTTCAGGGCTTACTCATAATTTGCCATTAGGACATAGCCCCGAAAATCCCTTTCGGGACTATGCTGTTGATAAAGCCCCGTCAGGGCATTTCACTATAAAATTTGAGCACCCAATCGTGAAAATTGCTTCGATAGTTGAACGTGTATGAACCGTTCAAAAATAGACACAATTGGACAATTATGTTGAATAAGAGTATCGGTTTTTAAGCCCCGAATGGGGCGCCGGTCAACAGCATAGCGCAACGCGCTATGAGAATAGGCAACACCCAGCAAGACAGCCCCAAAGGGGCAGAAGCCTATCAACATGCGTTCCAGATTACGCCCTTTCGGGACTTTTTCAATCATTAATCCTCAGAAATATTTTCAAACAAATATAAAGTGGTTCTTTTTCCGATAACCATGTACTTCATTCTTAAATAAATTTGTGTTGTTTCTTTCAGTATCTAAATAATCAACTGTTTTAATTCCCGTTGGTCCGAAAAAAATTTCATCTGAGCTTGTTTGCCAATCAAAAAATGTAGTATATTAAGATAAAATAGTCTTTAAACTTTTATGTCACTTTCATACTCCTGTATTTATGGACTTCGAGCTTCTGTTCTGCTGGCTGGCAGACAAGGCGAGGGGTTTGTAACCATTCGGGAATTGAGTGATGAACTTGACATATCCTTCCATTTTTTAACGAAAGTGTTGCAGCATCTTACACAAGCACAAATTCTGGAGTCTTACAAAGGCCCCAATGGCGGGGTTAAACTCGCCAGAAATGCGGAGGATATTACCATTCAGGAGATTATTAAAAGCCTGGATAAAGATTATGCTATACCTGAATGTGCTCTTGGGCTTCCGATTTTTCAAAATCACAAGGCCTGCCCAATTCACGAGGAGTGGACGAATTTAAAAATAAAAATGGAACAGATGGTTGAAACCGTAACCATTCGTGAACTTGCAGAGTGGGACCAAAAAATTTAACCTTATTTAAGACTAAATACTCTTAATACTAAAACTTATGAAACACAGAATTATTCAAATCATCATCCTGGCTCTTACACTCCTGGTATTCAATGCCTGCGGTGGAGAGTCATCCGAACAACAAACTGAAGATTCCAACCAGACCAATGAACAGGGACTGACTGAATTTGAGCTGGAACACGGAATCGGGCCGGTTACCGAGGTCGTAGAGTTGGGAGAACTCGATCCCGAACTGGCAGCACAAGGCAAAGAGGTCTACGAGGCCAAATGTACAGCATGCCATAAACCTACGGAACGATATATCGGACCCGCTTCAAATGACATCCTGGACCGAAGATCTCCTGCTTATATCATGAATATGATTATGAATCCTGATGAGATGACCAAAAAACATCCCGAAGGAATCAAGATGATGCAGGAATATATGTCTCCCATGCCCTATCAAAATGTAACGATAGAGCAAGCCAGGGCTATCGTGGAATATTTCAGAACACTTGAAGATGAAAACCAATCATAACCATTACTACTCACAAAACAACTAAAACCATGCAAACAAAAAATAAAAACAAACGACTTTTTTGGTGGTCCGTACCGCTGATTGCCGTGCTCGGTATCCTTCTGTACGGATGCCCTTCACAGCAAAATTTAGCCGGTTCGAGCGACGCCGCACAAAAAGTATATGTAGCCCCGGGAGAACACGATGAATTTTACGGGCTCTTCTCAGGCGGATACAGCGGACAATTAACTGTATACGGAATTCCGTCAGGTCGCCATCTCTATACCGTACCTGTATTTTCTCAGGCACCTGTAAACGGATACGGTTACTCCGAAGAGACAAAACCGATGCTTCAAACCTCCCACGGATTTATACCCTGGGATGATGCCCACCACCCCGAAATATCTCAAACAAACGGTGTACCAGATGGGCGTTGGGTATTTATCAATGGAAACAATACACCTCGTATTGCAAGAATTGATCTGAGCACTTTTCAAACCGCCGAAATTATTGAGATTCCAAATTCGGCCGGTAATCACGCCTCTTCTTTTGTGACTGTAAATACAGATTATGTATCCGCAGCTACCCGTTTCAGTATTCCGATGGACCAGGAAAACCTGGAGAACCAAGATGTTCCGATCTCATCGTATGCCGAAAACTTCAAGGGAACTCTCTCCTATATTAAAGTTGCTGATGATGGGGAAATGAGTGTCGATTTTCAAATATTGGTCCCCGGCTATAATTACGATCTTTCTCATGCCGGTAAAGGACCTTCTGAAGACTGGGCATTCTATACAACGTACAATACTGAAGAGGCAAACACTCTCCTGGAAGTCAATGCATCCAGAAACGACAAGGATTTTATTGCCGCCGTTAACTGGAAAAAAGCTTCCGAACTGGCTGCCAACGGAGAGGGACGGGTGGTTCCGGGCGAACACTACCGGAATTATATAGATCATGACGAACAGAGAGCCAAATCCGAAGTGATTGAAACCGTTCGTGTGCTTGATCCAACAGAACACCCCGGAATTATTTATTACCTGCCAACTCCAAAATCTCCGCACGGTGTGGATGTGGACCCAACAGGCCGCTATATCGTTGGTGGTGGTAAATTATCATCCGTACTTCCGGTTCACTCGTTTGAAAATATGATACAGGCGATTGAAAATGAAGATTTTGAGGGTGAAGTAGACGGTATACCTGTTCTTAATTACGATTCAGTTATCCAGGCTGAGGTGGAAAATGCCGGCATCGGAACGCTTCACACAGAGTTCGACGGAAATGGTTATGCCTACACAACGGCGTTCATCTCCTCAGAAATTGTAAAGTGGAGCCTCGAAACCTTTGAGGTTGTAGACCGAATTGATGCCTACTACTCTCCTGGTCACCTGATGATCCCCGGAGGAGACAGTCGTCAGCCATGGGGTAAATATCTTGTAGCACTGAACAAGATTACCAAAGACCGCTATCTTCCAACAGGTCCCGAGCTGTTCCACTCTGCCCAACTGATCGATATTTCGGGCGAGAAGATGGAGTTACTCCTGGACTTTCCCACAGACGGTGAGCCTCACTACGCACAGGCAATTCCGGCTGATATTGTAAAAGAAAACCAGGTACGGTTCTATCCCCTTGAGGATAACAATCATCCCGATGCTGTAAAAAGCGAAGCGGATACACGAATTGTAAGAGAAGGAAACGAAGTTCACGTATATATGACAACAATCCGATCTCACTTTACACCGGATAATATTGAAGGTATAAAGGTAGGAGATAAAGTGTTCTTCCATGTCACCAATCTCGAACAAGACTGGGATGTACCGCACGGTTTTGCCATGCTGGGTGCTCAAAATGCTGAACTGCTGGTTATGCCTGGCGAAACCAGAACTCTTACCTGGGAACCGAAAAAAGCAGGCGTATTCCCGTTCTACTGTACAGATTTCTGCTCAGCTCTTCACCAGGAGATGCAGGGTTACGCACGGGTTTCCCCGGAAGGATCTGATGTACCCATTTCATACGGTACTGGAGAATAATCCGAATAAACCAAGTATAAACCTGAGAGAGGTTTTGACCGGCCTCTCTCTATTCTTAGAATGTAAAAATAGCAGAGAGGAACCTTATGAAAACGACACATAAAATTATAATGGCAGTTGCCGCCCTCCTGCTTGGATTTGTTTTTATCACCCCCATTTGGACAATCGATATGGAAGCTCCCCAATATCCTGAGGGAATTGGCCTGAAAATATCTATAGATAAAATTGAGGGACAGTCCAAGCAAGACCTTCAGAACATCAACGGGTTGAATCACTACATCGGCATGAAACCGATCACTCCAGAATCGATTCCCGAATTGAAAATTATGCCATGGATCTTTGGATTTTTGATCGTTTCAGGACTTGGAATTGCAATTTGGGGAAACCGTACCGCACTTTTAATCTGGATAATCCTCTTTATTCTGCTTGCCATAGCAGGGGTGGTTGATTTCTACCTGTGGGGATACGATTACGGACACAACCTCAATCCAGATGCGGCCATAAAAATCCCCGGTATGACCTATCAGCCCCCACTGATCGGAACCAAACAGTTGCTGAATATTAAAGCAACGTCGCTGCCCGCTCTTGGGTTTTATATCTCTCTTTTGAGTATCTCTTTGGCAAGCTTTGTCTACTGGAAAAGCAAACCTGAAAAGGAATAAGAACAAGATAACAGAACGAGGAAAAACAGATGAAAAATTTTATCGCTCTTATTCTGCCCGGCTTGATATTGCTGAGTGCTTGTCTGAGCCAGGAACCTTCGGAAATTCAGTTGCATACAGACGAGTGCACCTACTGCAAAATGGTGATTTCTGATACCCAATTTGCAGCACAACTTGTATCAGACAAAGGGAAAGCCTACAAGTTCGACAGTATTGAATGTATGGCTGCTTTTACCCATCAAAATCCCGAAATAGCTGAAAACGCCAAGCTATACCTGTCTGATTACACTCAAAATAAAAGCTGGATGCTCCTGGAGAATGCATCTGTTTATCATTCGGAAGACGTACAGAGTCCTATGGGGCTTTCCCTGTTTGCCATCCCGTCTGACACGACATTGCCCGGCCCGTTATCGGGTGCTGAACAACAGGAATGGGATCAAACGGTGGACTTTGTTCTCAACCAATGGAATGGACAGCAATGACTCTACCGGTTTTTTTACAAACATTTCGGACCCGATTTCTTTTTTCTCTGATCCTCATATCTATGGCCGGGAACAGCGTGCAATTAGGTGTAGCTCAACATCGTACCATCACCGTAAAACCTGGCGGGGAGATCTCTACACTAAAAAGTGCTGTTGCACTGGCAGATTCCGGAGATACCATCCTTTTCGAGCAGGGAACCTATCCTGTACACGCTGATACGATTTCGAAATCACTCACCATTGAT
Source organism: Balneolaceae bacterium (assembly GCA_034521495.1). Taxonomy (NCBI): domain Bacteria; kingdom Pseudomonadati; phylum Balneolota; class Balneolia; order Balneolales; family Balneolaceae; species Balneolaceae bacterium. Next base: position 107,965 of record JAXHMK010000022.1, on the reverse strand, counting down.
GGCCAGGGAAAAGCGATATTTGATATTGAAGAAAAAGGATTCGGACTGATTTTACATGGGGATTATATCACACTCAAAAATTTTGAGATCAAAAATTCCGGGTCCGGTTTTATGGAAGACTACGCGGCTATTCTTGTTGAACAGAGCAGCAACATTCACATTGAAAACGTCACTCTCACCAACAACTTCTTTGCCATCTTTATTGCAAAAAGCGAAACAATTGAACTGTCCGGAAATCGCATCTTTTCGGATGCAGACAGGCAAACCACATCCGGAAATGGAATTCATATCTGGTACAGCAAGAATGTTGAAGTGGATCAAAATGAAATTACAGGCCACCGCGACGGCATCTACCTGGAATTTGTTGAGAATAGTATGATGACCGGAAATAACGTATACAGCAATATCCGCTACGGTCTCCATTTTATGTATTCCGATTCCTGCAGTTATATCGGCAACCGGTTCAAAGATAATGTTTCGGGTGTAGCGGTTATGTACACCGAAAATGTAATTATGCGCCACAATCGTTTTATTCAGAACTGGGGGGCAAACCGGTACGGTCTCCTTTTAAAAGAGATTAACGACAGCATTGTGCAATTCAACCTGTTTGAAGCAAACTCAGTAGGAATTTATAGCGAGGCGTCTAACCGTGTAGAAATTGAACAAAACGAATTTCGCGATAATGGCACAGCCTTACGAATGATGGCGAATGGTGTGGATAATCAGATCCGGGAGAATAATTTCATAGGCAATGTATTTGAAGTAACAACAAACAGCCGTCAAAATCCCAATCATTACGAAGGCAATTACTGGAGCCAGTACGAAGGATACGACCTCAACCGAGACGGAGTTGGTGATGTGGAATACAGGCCCGTCCGTCTTTTCTCGCTCCTTGCGGAAAGAAAACCTCTCTCCCTGATTCTTCTCAGAAGCATGATGGCCGACGTATTAGATACAGCCGAACGTGTTTTCCCGGTTTTAACGCCAAAAAACCTTGTTGACCCCAAACCTTCAATGAAACCTAACCAATGATTACGATCCAACAACTCCATAAGTCTTTCGGAGATCACCATGTCCTCAAGGACATTAATCTGGAGATACCAGACGGCCAATCAATAGGAATTGTGGGGCCAAATGGTTCCGGCAAAACCACTATGATTAAGACCCTGCTGGGACTTGTAAAACCAGACTCGGGTACCATCACCATCAACAATACAACACTAAACGGGGATTACCAGTACCGCCGAAATATCGGTTATATGCCGCAGCAAGCCCGATATCCTGAAAATATGTATGCTTCAGAACTTTTTGAGTTCCTGGAAAATCTCCGCGGCGAAACAGGTGAATTTAAAGATGAAATTATTGAAGAGTTTAACCTGCATTCCGAAATTGATAAACCGTTGAGAGTGCTCTCCGGGGGAAACCGGCAAAAAATAGGAGCCGTTCTTGCTATGATGTTCAACCCCTCTATCCTTTTCTTTGATGAGCCGACTGCCGGCCTCGATCCGCGCTCAAGTTTCATCTTTAAAGAGCGAATTCGAAAAGAGAAAAAAGCCGGTAAAACCATCCTGATTACATCTCATATTATGAGTGAACTGGAACAGCTTGTAGAGAATGTTGTGTTTATTCTTGAAGGTGAAATTCGGTATTTCGGAACCATCGGCGATCTGTTGAAGGACAACAAGCAGGACCATCTTGAGGGAGCTATTGCTCAAATGATGGAGGGTACAGAGGTATGATGTCTGTCTATTATCAAATTGTAAGAAACGAATTCCAGTCGCTTTTACGGGCACGCTGGCTGATTGGATATGGATTGATATTTCTTATCCTCACCGACACACTTTTCCGGTTTTCCGGGGGCGGATCGGAAGTACTTTTGAGTATCAGCAACCTGATTCTGCTTTTTATCCCGCTCATCAGCATGCTGTATGGAATTTTATTTATCTATCAGTCCAGGGATTACCTCGAACTTTTACTTACTCAACCGGTCAAACGGGGTACACTTTTCTGGGGATTATTTACAGGAATTTCGGGTCCGCTAACTGTTGCGTTTATTGCGGGTACAACACTTCCCATGATCTGGCATGGCAATTTTACGGGAGAAACAGCTGGTCAGACACTTCTCGTCCTGGGACTTGGCGCTTTTTTAACCTTTATATTTACCGGCCTCGGGTTTGTAATGGGCCTGATTTTTTATGATGAAAAAATTAAAGGTTTTGGATACTCCCTGATGATCTGGCTCTTTATGGCAGTGATCTATGACGGGTTGATCTTGATGCTCATCTTTATCTTTGGAGACTACCCCATAGAAACGGGAGTAGTTGGGTTGACGATGCTCAATCCCATTGATCTTGCCAGGATACTTGTTCTGCTTGAATTCGATATTTCCGCATTGATGGGCTACACAGGGGCCGTTTTCAACCAATTTCTCGGCTCGGCAAAAGGGATATTCACAGCCTCTTTCATGCTGATTCTGTGGCTCGTACTGCCCATGTGGTTGGGCCTGAGACTTTTCAAGAAGAAAGATTTTTAGAGTGATTTGTAATTACGTGATGCCTTGGGATACAATTACCCGTCAGACCGCTCAAAGCGGGTACATGTTTAGCGCGAAAAGACTCCTTGTTCCAGGCCATTCATCGTTTCGCCCTCTCCCCCAACCCCTCTCCCTCGGGGAGAGGGGCGAAGGGGTGAGGGCGAAAAACGGTCTGTGCCAAGAGATTGGCTTTTTTCGTCTGTCAGATCGCTAAACAGATACCAAAGCGGTCTGACGGGTTTCTTCAATATCAGAATTCACCCGATGTATTCTTCCCTAAACACGATTATCTTAGACGCCTTAACAAAAAAGCCTTCAACTCATTATTTTCTGAAGCATGACTTCCGATGATAAAAAACATGTCCGGCGCTGGTATTGGACCGGGGCTGTCCTGATTTTTGTAATGGTTGTGATTGGCGGCATAACCCGCCTGACCGGTTCCGGCCTATCTATGGTAGACTGGAATCCAATTATGGGAGCCATCCCGCCTCTCTCCGATGCACAATGGGAAGATACATTCGAGCAGTACAAACAGTTCCCGGAGTATCAGCATATCAACTATAGCATGAGCCTCCCGGAATTTAAGACCATCTTTTTCTGGGAATATCTGCACAGGCTCATCGGACGGATTCTTGGATTGGTTTTCATTATTCCGTTTGCCTGGTTTGTCATCAAAAAGAAAATAGATTCCAAGAACATCAAACGGGGAATCATCCTGTTCATACTTGGCTTGAGCCAGGGATTATTAGGATGGTTTATGGTGATGAGCGGTCTGGTGGATATTCCTGAAGTAAGCCACTATCGTCTTGCCGCTCACCTTTTACTGGCTTTCACCATTGTTGGATTCTGCATTTGGTATGCTCTTGATTTGACTCCTTCAACGAATCCGTATGAAAACGCCGGCAGAGAGTTACGCTGGTGGCTGTACGGATTCATGGTACTGCTGCTGATCCAGATTATCTACGGGGCATTTGTTGCCAATTTACAGGCCGGATATGTGTACAATACTTTTCCAAAAATGAATACTTATTGGGCCCCTCCGGAGCTTTGGGGCATGGAACCGCTCATACTGAACTTTTTTGAAAATATTGTCACCGTTCAATGGATTCACCGGGTTATTGGCACCCTTTTAGGTTTAATAACTTTCGCTATCTTGATACGCTCTTTCATGCTCGAAACCAAGTATCCTACCAAAAAGTGGGCTTTTATTCTTCTTACAGTTGCATTGATTCAATACTTACTTGGAGTGTTTACCCTGATTCTATACGTACCTGTTTGGCTCGGCGTACTTCACCAGGCTATGGCATTGGTACTTTTTGGTGTGATTGTAGCTTTCCTTAATTACGTGAATCAAACTGATCCTGTGGTCATTCATGAAATTAATTGATAACAACTACCGAACTATCTGGAAGTTGTCTTTACTCAGCTTCCTGCTTGCCGCGCTTACTGGTTTCCTCTACCGTGTGGGGATGCTCTATCCATTACCCAGCTCGTTAGACTTGATTAATATTCGTCATGCTCACTCCCACTTGATGTTATTTAACTGGATCTCACCGGCCATTATGGTTTGGATGATTTCCGCATTAACTAAGTACAAACCAGATATTAATCACAACTCCTTTAAAAGATGCCTTTACTCCATGATTGGATTAGGCTTTCTATCCTATCCCTTTTTCCTTTTCTATGGATACCGATCCGTTTCACTTGGGTCGGCCGATCTGCCGATTGCTGCCATCATTTCCGGAATCATCATGATTACATGGTACTGGTTTGCCTGGCTCTATTATCAAAATCGCTCTAACATTTATTCAGATATCTCTCTAAATCTCTTCGATGGTGCCTTGACAGCACTGTTGATCAGTTCTCTCGGAGCCTGGGGAGTATCCGTCTTTCAATTCAGCAATGTTCACAACCCGCTATTTTCATCTGCACTCACTCATTTCTTCCTGGCCGTCTTTACAGAGGGATGGACTGTGCTGGGAATCCTCGGTATTATTTGGAATCAAAAAAATCTTTCCACAAATACTTTGAGTTCCGGCTGGTTGTGGCAGCCGCTTCTAATCGGTTCGATGCTGATATTTCCGTTCAGCCTGACCGAGTCTCTTGTTACACCACTTATGCTTTTTTCTGCAAAAACAGGACTCGTATTGATTCTTATCTCTTTGATTATACACTTTTACCTATTTTTAAAATCAAATAAATTCAGCGGTTTTGTATGGAAATCCATTCTTGGGTTGATTGGAGTAAAAATATTATTTCAGGCCATTGCTGTGCTTCCATTCGATCTTTGGCCGGGTGAACACGGGTTGAGAATACTCTACCTGCATCTGCTCCTTTTAGGCATCGTGTCAATTTCGATCATGCAGGTATTTCAAATAAAATACAGCCAGGTTCCGGTACAACTATTTGCCGGTTCAGTTCTTTTGGTTTTGATCTCCCTTTTGTTCATCAGCAGTTATTTTCCATCCCGGCTTACTCCAGGTCAACCATACATTTGGGTGATGTACATTGCCGCCCTTCCTCTCATTCCTGCCGGTTGGATCTATCTGAAAAGCTTTAAAACTCTATAACATTGTTGATGCGAAGAAACAGATTAAAGGTTCGTTTATTTAAGATTAAAGTGGTTTCTAACCGTTAAAATAATTAATTTAAGATAAAAGAGTCTCAATAACATAAAACAACTATATGCTATTATCAAAATCATGTGTTTACGGTCTAAGGGCTTCGCTCTACCTCGCGTCAAGAGAAAACGGGGAATATATTCCCATTCGTAAAATGAGCGGTAAACTTGAAATCTCCTTTCACTTTCTAACAAAAATTCTTCAGCAGCTAACGGCTGAAGGATTGATGGAATCGTTCAAAGGGCCGAATGGGGGAGTTCGCCTGAGTAAAGATGGGACAGAAATTCCTCTGATGGATATCGTTTTAGCAATCGACGGACCGCAACTATTAACGGAGTGTGCTTTGGGCCTGCCCGGCTGCGGAACCAAAAATCCCTGTCCGCTCCACGATAAGTGGGCCGAAACCAGGGATTCCATCCGTGAAATGCTGGAGGAAACAACATTGACCGAACTGGTAAAAAAGGGTAAAGAAGAGAATCTTCGCCTTACAACCGATGGTGATTTCAACCAACTTTTTAATGATGAGTTAGAGGACAATTAGGTTTTATTTAAGTGGCACAATCAAACCAAGAACTTTACAAACTTGTTGAAAAATACAACGTAGCCGGGCCGCGATATACATCGTACCCTACTGCCGTTCAGTTCGAAACGGATTTTAATCAGTCGGTTCTTGACAATGAATTTCGGCACCGGCAGAATCAGCCGCGATCTTATTCGCTCTATATTCACATACCGTTCTGTTTTTCGCTATGCTGGTATTGTGGATGTACAAAGGTGATCACAAAAGATCAGGACCGTGGTTCGGTATATCTTGATTTCCTCGAAAAAGAGATGAAGCTCATCTCAGATCACGTTCACCCGGAATCAAAACTGAAACAGATTCACTTTGGCGGCGGAACTCCTACGTTTCTCAACCCGGATCAGCTCATTCGTCTTGGCGAACTGATTCAAACCTATTTCAGTATTCATCCTGAACCGGAATACAGTGTTGAAATTGATCCGAGAAGAGTTACAGAAGAACATGTGAAAGCCCTGTCAGAAATTGGCTGTAATCGCGCTTCCCTGGGTGTGCAGGATACCAACCCGGATGTTCAAAAGGCAATTCATCGAATTCAGCCCTTTGAACAGACCCAAAATGTATCTGAATTTCTCAGGAAACACGGCATCAGCCAAATTAACCTCGACCTGATCTACGGCCTGCCAAAACAAACACCGGAATCTTTCAGGCAAACACTCGATGATGCGTTGAGCCTGGACCCGGACCGTTTTGCCATTTACAGTTATGCGCATATCCCATCGGTGATGCCCGCTCAAAAATTGCTGAATGAGGAGGATTTTCCCTCAACTCCTGAAAAACTAAATATGCTTTTAACAGGCATCGGGTATCTGCAGGAAAACGGTTATGATTTTATCGGGATGGATCATTTTGCAAAGGAGAATGACGAGCTGAGCAAAGCACTTCACGAAGGAACTCTGCACCGGAATTTCCAGGGATACAGCACTCATGCCGAACTGGATATGTTGGCACTTGGAATGTCAGGCATCTCCCAGAGCAGTCGGCTTTTTTATCAAAATTCGAAAGATCTGGATGAATATTACCGCCTGCTTGATCAGAATCAACGTCCAATCAAAAAAGCCTATTCTCTGACTGATGAGGACAACATCCGGAAGAAGATTATCATGCAGATTATGTGCAGAGGAGAGATCAACTACTCTGAATTCCAGGCCGAAACCGGTGTTCACATTCCAGAAAAATATTCAGCCGAACTTGATCAACTTTCTGTTTTTGAAGCTGACGGACTTCTCATTCAAACTTCAAATGGTTTTTATATCACAGAAACCGGCCGCCTCTTTCTGAGAAATATCGCGATGGTGTTTGATGAGTATTTGAAAGGGGCTCAACAAAAAACTACCTATTCGAAAACAGTTTGATAGAAAAAAGGATTCAACAAATTGTTTAATCTAAAGTGGTTTAATTCCCCCTTTGAAGGGGGAAGCGAACGGAGAGAGCTGGGGGATGACTTTCGAAGTTCAGGAATGTCCAATTCTTGGTTTTGAAGTATTACACCCCTCCCGGCTAAAGCCGTACTCCCCTCGAGGGGAGATTGATCATCCCCCATTGCCCCCACGAAGGGGGACACTCACCAATATCCGCATACTTTATTAAAAAAAATTATAGGTTTAAAGTGGATACCTTGTGGGCTCTGCCCCGAGGTAGTTCATTATTATTTCGCTTATCTCATATCAATTTTATTGTCGAACTCAATTGAAATGGATCCGCTCATCGGCTGAGACTGTTCATTGTCAAAATCCATTTGTGGTCCGCCGGTCCCGCTGAAAGAGAGTTCAAGCTCAGGAGTTTCATCATCAAGAACAAGAGCAGTAACATGTATTTCTCCTTCTTTTAAGATGATTTGATCTCTTGATTCTCCGCTTTCTTTAAAACCAATAGCCGTGATATTGGCTTTATTCTCATTTTCTCCGGCAGAAATCGGCTCAAAAATTACAGGCTTATCGGCATAAAGCGACGGGCCCTGAAGATTTATCATTACCGACCTTTCGTCATTTGATCCCGTCAGCCGTATCGAAATTTGAGATTCTGTTAAACTTATCTCTGTTTTATTCTTTCTGAATTGGTTGATTTCAAATTCCTCATCACCAAGGTGAAGTACAACCTCGCCAGAAAGTGCTTCTTGATTATTGATTGACTCAGTGGCAGACGATTCTTGAACCTTTTCTGAAGCTTCACCGTTAGCGGCGTTTGAATTCTGAGAAGAGTTTCCACATGCGATGAATGTGATGCAGAAAATAGCGAATAATATCTTTTTCATTGCTAAAATTAAAAATGACTATGAGTTAATGGTTTGCGAAACTACAATAATTCGAGAGCTGTACCAAAGAAAGTGGAATAGATCTCTCTGCTTGAACCTCGGTAACACAGTGATTCAAAACGTACACTGAAGATGAAAACTAAAAACTCCGAAGAGTCTCTGAATTACCTAAATCTGTTCGCTTTTTCTAAGAGAAGGCTCTGTAAAGCCTTCTTTAAAACTACACTAATAATGATCGTACAACTCATACGTTAACAATTATGGCACTTACGTACAGATATGTTTTGATTTTTATTCTGATTCTGTTTCCCGCTAAACTTGTTTCTCAATCTGCACCTGACTCTGTTGACGAACTTCTGCGGAAAGCTTCCCGGCAGGCTGACGAGATGAATGAAACAGGTGCTCTTAAAACGTATATGGAAATTCTCGAAAGAGATTCCGACCACTACAAAGCTCTGTGGAATGCAAGCCTGCTCCATTCAGTAATTGGCCACCGGCTTGACAATAAAAATGACCAGCAGAACTACTTTGAAAAAGCTACGGAGCTTGCCGAAAAAGCTGTTGAACACTATCCGGACAGGGTCCATCCCTATTATGTTTTAGCTGTAGCCAAAGGAAGAATATCTGATATCGTCGGAACCAGAACCCGGATCAAACTATCGCATGAAATTGAAGATAATGTCCAAAAAGCTCTCGACCGTAACCCAAATCATGCTCCCTCCTGGCATCTTTACGGAGTGTTGCAATCGGAAGTGGCCAATTTGAGTCGTGTTTCACGATTTGCCTCCCGCTTTATCTCAGATGGCTTGCCGGAGGCATCTAACCAGAAAGCTGAAGAATACCTGAAAAGAGCGCTTAAACTCAATCCGAAAAGTATCCTTTTTTATTATGATTTGGCCAAACACTATATTCGGTCGGGGCAGGAAAAAAGAGCCATCCCGGTTCTTGAAAAATTGTTAACCCTTGAACCTACCATAAAAGACAATAAGCGTCACATCAACGAAGCAAGAGAATTACTGGATGAACTGAAGAAAAATGAATGATTTAAAATTACCATGAAAACCTGTTTATCAGTTAAAAAAGTTGTGAATTTGCATTAGAACGCTGAGCGGGGACAGTGGACCGTTGTTTATCCATTCTCAGTTGGGATAGCCTTTCCGTATGCGATCAACGGTTATTAATGGTTTTTCAGCTTATATTTTAGGCAACACTCCATATCTCCGTTCAGATCCGTAAACCCGATCTTTGTGACACCTTCATCATCATACAAAAAATAGAGGTCGTCATCGCTGCTCCATGAAATATCAGAAATAGATCGATCCAATCCTGTTTCATCATTTGCCTATTATTTACTGCATTAGCGGTATTATTTGTCTTTTTTTAATATTTAATCTGTTTGATGATCCTATTTAGGTAGCCTATTACTGTCATAGCGGTAGTTAATTCTATTATAGAATGATTATGTAAGTATTAATCATTATTATAACCTATAATCATGCTTTAACAGTAAATTTTTGACTTATGAATAAAATAGGAAGTCTCATCCGTTGCCATCGGCAAAAGAGTGGTCTCACTCAAAAACAGTTAGCTGATCTGGCCGGGGCAGGGAAAACAGTGGTTTTTGACATTGAACACGGCAAAGAAACCGTCCAATTCAATTCGCTGCAAAAAATATGTAAAGTTCTGAATATTTCGATCCTGTTTGAAAGTCCTGTTATGAAACAATGTGAGGAGGAGATAGATGAAAAAGGTTGACATTTTTATGCACGGGGAAAAAGCAGGTGTATTAACTGAACTGGAAAAAAATAAACTGTATCGATTTCGCTATTGTAATGAATACAGTGGTCCGCCGATCTCGGTTACAATGCCGGTCAAAAAACAGGTGTTTGAATACAATCAGTTTCCACCTTTTTTTGAGGGGCTGCTGCCAGAGGGAGCAAACCTGGAGATGCTGCTCCGAAGTAAAAAAATTGACCGGAATGATGCTTTTACCCAGTTAATGGCCGTTGGGGAGGATACCGTTGGCGCGGTAACAGTACAGGAGGTAAGCGAATGAAGCGCTGCCCGATTACCTACCAAGAGATATCGTCAGGAACCTACAGCAAAACGGGGTTGAACAGGTTAAATCCGTCTTTAAAAGAGATGGCTCCTTTTCCTTTATCCCAACGGGAGCAGATCCGGGAAGCTCAAAAACGGATGACCAAAATGTCGATCGCCGGCGTGCAGCCCAAACTGAGTGCACAGTTGAGCGTAAAAGAGGGAGTTTTTAAAGTGGTTGATAAACACGGAAGCTATATTTTAAAACCTCCATTATTGGATTATGAAGAAGTGCCGGAAAATGAAGATGTGACAATGCGCATGGCTGCCGCTTGTGGTATTGAGGTTCCTTTTCACGGACTTGTTTATGCCAAAGATGAGTCTATGCTCTATTTCATCCGCCGGTTTGACCGTGTGGGGCGAACCGGGAAAATCCATGTGGAGGATTTTGCTCAGGTAGCCGGTAAGAGCCGCAACACAAAGTATGATTACTCTATGGAAAAAGTGGCAACATTAATTGAGGAATACTGTACGTTCCCCCTGGTCGAAAAAATGAAATTGTTTCGCAGGGTACTGTTTGCCTGGTTGTGTGGAAATGAAGATATGCACCTCAAAAACTTTTCTTTGATTCACCGGGATCATAAAATAGAACTCTCTCCTGCCTACGATCTGCTAAATACAACGATTGTGCTTGCAAATGCAACGGAAGAGATGGCATTGCCCTTACAGGGAAAGAAGTCGAATTTTAATGAGGAGAACTTTTTTGATTATTTCGGGAAAGAGAGGCTGAGTCTGAATGATAAAGTACTAACCAATATCAAAGATGAAATCCAATCTGCTTTTCCAAAATGGGATCGACTCATAGAAATCAGTTTTTTAACTGATGAGATGAAAGAGGCTTACAGAAACGTATTGAATAAACGCCGGAAAAATATTGGGTGGATATAGAATCAAAAACCTCATTATTAAAAAATATTATCTAATCCACACTATGCATCCCTCACTCCACAATCCTCTGTGACAGGTGAAATTTTTTTATCTCAAAAGTGTTATATCTTTACACAGATATGGAACCAACTACTACAAATAACCCTCTTGTTGAGAAGCTGGAAAGCCGCAACATCAAACCAACGGCAATGCGGTTGCGGGTTTTGGAATATCTGGTGGAAAAAAATGAGGCAGTGAACCTGTCAGATGTGGAACAGCATTTCTCAAAATCAGATCGAACGACACTTTACCGAACGCTGAAAACATTTGAAGATAAAGGGCTTGTTCACGAAATTCACGATCTGAGCGGCAGTGCAAAATATGCGCTTTGTGCAGATGATTGTAGTTGTACCTACCCCGAAGATATCCATGTTCATTTCTACTGCAACTCCTGCAAAAAGACATTTTGCTTTCCCGATCGATCTGTTCCAGCGATTAATCTACCGGATGACTATCAACCTGTTTCCGGGGATTTTGTGATTAACGGGGTTTGTCCGGCGTGTAGGAATTGACAGATCCTTGCGAGTTTTTAAACTCGTTGAGGTTATCCAAAAAGGATGTGAGAGAAATCAATATTCGTATTTTTGTCATACCGGACCCCGATCCGGTATCTCCAAGCATAGTTAAAGCGTGGAGATTCTGAATCGAGTTCAGAATGACATCCTTTTTGGACAGCCTCAACGAACATTCTGAAGCTCCGCTTCTCCTAACTGGTGCAAGTTTGTAACTTGTACCAAGTGCCATTCCTTTATTTTCGCACAAGTTTCAAACTTGCGCGAGTGTTAAACTTGTTGCGATGGTCCTCCTTCGCAACACCTCCCTGAAGCTTCCCTTCAGCTCCTGCCTATTCGCCAAACATCTACAGACAGCTTTACCCATCTTTGCAATATTGTTGCATCTTTTTACTCCCTAATTTTTGGTTGATGCATTGACAGAAGTAAAGATTTATCAAATGAAAAAAGATACAAACGCCCAAGATGATTGCTGTTCGCCGCAGCCTCAAAAAACCTCCCAGGCTTCTTGCTCGTGTGATGCCGGGCAAGATCCGTTTCAAGAGAACACTCAGGGTGATAAGGATAGATCATTTATGAAAGACCATTGGCAGCCGATTGTCAGTTTTTTGATGCTCGGTACAGGCCTGATTCTCGATACATTCATTCAGCCTGCCTGGTTTTCTGAACTGGTTCGAATTGGATGGTATGGTATTGCCTATTTGCCGGTTGGCCTGCCGGTTTTGGAGATGGGATGGAAAAGTCTGAAACAGGGAGATCTCTTTACCGAATTTTTTCTGATGGGTATTGCAACCGTTGGAGCATTTTTGATCGGAGAATATCCCGAGGGAGTGGCGGTAATGTTGTTCTACTCTGTAGGTGAGGCATTTCAACAAGCAGCCGTTCAGAAAGCACGGGGAAATATCAAAGCACTGCTCGATATTCGTCCGAACACGGCAGATCTAAAGCGGGGAGACTCTTTTGAAATCGTCCATCCAAAAGATGTAAATATCGGAGATATCATCCGGGTGAAGCCGGGTGAACGTATTCCTTTGGATGGAAATCTTTTAAACGAACGAGCCGCTTTTGATACCTCCGCCATTACCGGCGAGAGCAAGCCCAGACATTTTGAAAAAGATGAAAAAGTTCTCTCTGGATTCATTAACCAAGACATGGTTATTGAGATCGAAGTGACCAGTTCTTTTGAGAACAATTCCATCACCCGGATCTTAAAGATGGTTCAGGATGCGGCCTCCCGAAAATCAAAAACCGAACAATTTATACGTTCTTTTGCCAGAGTTTATACCCCTATAGTGGTTCTTCTGGCAACACTGCTGGTTCTGACTCCCTGGTTTTTTGTGAGCAATTACGTGTTTGAAGAGTGGTTTTATCGTGGACTCGTTTTTCTCGTCATCTCCTGTCCGTGTGCACTTGTGATCTCTATTCCGCTGGGATACTTTGGGGGAATCGGGGCGGCTTCGAGGAATGGAATTTTGGTGAAGGGATCGAATTATCTGGATGCCCTAAAATCCGTTAAAACAGTTGTCTTTGATAAAACCGGAACGCTGACAAAAGGTGTGTTTGCGGTTCAGGATTTCCAAAGTTTCGATCATGACGAAGGTCAACTCTTCTCCTACCTGCATGCCGCGGAAAGGAACTCAACGCACCCCATTGCGAAAGCGATCACTGAGTTTACTGGAAATAGAAATGGATCTTCATTGGCAGTAACCGAGCAATCCGAAATTCCGGGTCATGGAATCCAGGCCACAGTCGATAATTCAACTATTCTGATCGGGAATAAAAAGCTAATGAATCGGAAAGATATAAACCTGAACGGCTATTCTAATGATTCCGATGAAACTATTATTCACATCGCAGTTGATGGAAAACATGCCGGACTATTAACAATTTCCGATGAAGTAAAAGATGATTCGGCTCAGGCCATTCAGAAAATAAGAGATCTTGGAGTTGAGCGTTTGTTTATGCTCAGCGGGGATATTCAATCCGAAGCGGACAGAATCGGTACTCAACTCAAAATTGATCAGGTTTTTGGAGAACTACTTCCTGAAGAAAAAGCGGAGAAACTGGAAGCGATTATGAATCAGTATGAGGGAACCACTTCTTTTGTGGGTGACGGAATCAACGATGCGCCCGTGTTGGCATTAAGTGATATCGGAATTGCCATGGGAGCGATGGGAAGTGACGCCGCCATCGAAACGGCGGATGTAGTGATTCAAACAGATCAACCTTCCAAAATTGCCACGGCTATCACCATCGCCAAGAAAACACGAAATATCGTCTGGCAAAATATCGGCCTGGCTTTGGGCGTAAAAGGTTTGGTGCTTGTTCTTGGCGCCATCGGAATCGCCACTCTTTGGGAAGCTGTTTTTGCGGATGTGGGTGTGGCTTTGCTTAGCTGTGTTAAACGCAATTCGAATTCAGAGAATGGATTTTGATTGAGCCCTGAAGGAGACTTCCGAAGTCTCTTAGGATTGAATTATTACTGACTCCTCTTTTAACATTCAAACATCAGAAGATCACTGAAAAGACTTCGGAAGTCTTTTGCCCCTTTCCGATGAATTACTTCCTTTTTTTGAAACCGCCAAGGGTACCGAGAACGCAAAGATACTTCACGTTTCAGACCCACCCTAAATCCCTACCGCCGGCAGTCGGTCAGGCTCCATATGGTCGTAAAGCACGCCTTGGAAGGACTTCTGATATGGATGGGCCAGATATAGAGTTCATCTAATTTTTTGGTCATAAGATTTAAAAAATCCTGTGAAGTCATGAATGGCAGAAATCCGACTCTGAAAGAGTCTGAAGAACACAGCCCCAGGCAGAGTGAGGAGATACTCCGAACGACGCCTGGGGATAGAAGGCAGCCAACCATACAAACCCGAGCCGCCGGATGTTGAAAAGCTTCCTGCAAGTTCGAGGGTTGAATTGACCGGCGTATCCGGGATTCGAAGGGGATCGTCTTTTCCACGGTATTTCCGGAACCCCTCGATAATAAGTGTTGCCCGTCCGCGGTCCACCGCCTCGGGGCCTATTCTCATGCTTGTTTATCCCCGGGCGTCGTTCGTAAGCTCACTCTGCCCGGGGCTATGTTCTTGCGCTCTTTCAGAGCTTTTCATTATGGCTGCAAATCTACAGATCCCTGTTTGTACAGATGAATCAAGACAAAAAAACCTAACGGCTTTATCTATTGGCTGGCATCAGTTTATATCAAAAATGATAAAATTATATGAGTAATGTCAGGGGCCGGGGGTTGGGTCAACATATTTCACTTGACATATTTTCTTAGATAAACTAATTTTTAGTTAAGACTAAATAAATAGTTTATCTATGAGAAAATCATACTTGTTTCTATTGACACTCATTCTCCTGCTTCCCTGTACAGGAGCTGCTCAAAAATCGGTAGGAGAAATTGAAGGAACGGTTACATCCAAAGGAGAGCCGGTCATCGGCGCCAACGCTGGTATTGCCGAGCTTCAAAAAGGAACTGCTACTGATGCCAAGGGATTGTATCAAATCAAAAATATTCCAGCCGGTACGTACACCCTGGAAGTTTCCTCAGTTGGATTTAAAAAATATTCAACCACTGTCGAGATTCAAGCTGGAGAAGTTTTGGAACTGAATATCGAACTGGAAGAATCCACACTTGAGCTCGATCAGGTGGTCGTAACCGGAACGATGCGAAAAACCCACGTCAAAGACTCTCCGGTGAAAGTCAGCGTTGTAAAATCTGAACAGCTTCAGCAGGGAAAAATCAGTGCGAATATCATGGATCTGATCAGTAGTGTAAACGGACTCTCAACTCAGTTAAACTGCGGAGTTTGCGGAACCAATGCTATTCGAATCAACGGAGTGGAAGGCCCAAACACAGCCGTACTGATTGACGGCATGCCGATTATGGGAGCACTGGCCTCCGTTTATGGGTTGAACGGAATCAGCCCGTCCATTATCGACCAGGTGGAAGTGATAAAAGGTCCGCAATCTACTCTCTACGGAACACAGGCGTTGGGTGGCGTGGTGAATATTATCACCAAAAATCCGGCTACCACCCCAACTTTTTCTGCAGATATCTATGCAAAAAGTACTGAAGAGGGAAATATAAACCTGGCCTATTCTCCGAAGGTCGGACGCTTTGAAGGATTCGTCAGTGGAAACATCGTTCGCCTGGAGAATTATTTTGACAAAAACGGCGACACATTTAACGATCTGGTCAATCAATCTCGACTTTCTCTATTTGGAAAGGGTACACTTCTCGGGAAAAACATGGAGCAGCGCTTAAATGTAGCCACCAAAGTTTACACGGAGAACCGAACCGGGGGTGTACAGGCTTTTACGGATGATCTTCGCGGCTCGGATCAAATTTACGGGGAATCGATCTACACCAACCGGTTTGAAATGATGAGTGACTATCGGCCCGCAGGTCTCAATGAACAACTTCGATTTAGCGGAGCTGTCACGTATCATGATCAGGACAGCTACTATGGGACTGAATGGTATGATGCGCAGCAGGGAATTATATTTGGCCAGGCCACGTGGGATCAGTCCGTCGGAGATCATTTTAAACTACTGTCGGGAGCAACTCTCCGATATGAAACCTACAACGATAATACGCCCGCTACTTCCGAAGGCGTGGACCGCCGATGGATTCCGGGAATCTTCTCGCAGGGAGAATTAACTGTCAGTGATTTTACATTTCTCGGCGGACTCCGGATTGATCACCACTCCGAACACGGCTATGTAACCGCTCCTCGATTATCCGCAAAATTCAGCCCAACGGAATCAACAACATTCAGGGCAAGCGCCGGTACGGGGTTTCGGGTGGTAAATGTATTTACAGAAGATCACGCAGCACTGACCGGATCTCGAGATGTTGTATTCAATGAAGATCTCGATCCCGAACGATCCAAAAGTATTACGGCGAGTTTGGAGCAGATCATACCCTTTGGAACAAATCCAATGACCATCAGTCTCGATGGATTTTACACCCATTTTTCAAACAAGATCATCCCGGATTATGACCAGGATCCAAACCTAATCGTCTACGAAAACCTGGATGGATTTTCAGTCACACAAGGATTTTCTGTAGATCTTGATCAGAATTTCACAGCCCTTCCCTTCAGTTATAATGCGAGTCTCACCATCATGGATGTGTACACGGATGAGAATGGCCAGAAGCAAGCGTTGACTTACGCACCGGAGTATACAGGTACGTTCGGGGCCACTTATGACATTCGTTCGCTTGATTTGTCATTGGGATACAATGGCAACCTCGTTGGGCCGAAACGAATGCCGAACAATTATGTAGAAGATTTTGGGAGGGATGAATGGTCGCCTGCTTTTTCAACTCATGATCTGAAAATCACGAAAGAGTTTACCAATGTGAACAGCAGCATAGGAGTTGGTTTTGAAGCCTATATCTCCATAGAAAATATATTTGATTACACCCAGGGAAGTCCGCTTGTGGATGCCAGAAATCCGTTTGGTCCTGATTTTGACACCATTTATACATGGGGGCCGATTGTTGGGCGAACATTCTCGTTAGGTGCACGAATAAATCTCAGATAAATTGACATGAGTTTGATTTCTGTTTGGGAAGCTGATGGAATGAATGGAAGCGGAGCTTCGGTTTGGCATTCCGAAGGAGGACCTTCGGAACGAGTAAAATCTCCCTTTGAAAGGAGAAGTGAACAGAGCGAACAGGAGGGTGACAACCTCCAAACCAACATTACGGAACCATGAATAAAAAAGAATCTCAAATTATCACCATCATTATTACTGCATTAATGCTGACAGGAACTCTTTTTGAGTCATCTGCCATTGCCCAGGAACATTCGATTCAGTGGGAACCGTTCGAAGAGGCCATACAACTTGCAGAAGAGAATCAACTTCCCATTTTGGCGGATATCTGGGCACCGTGGTGCGGCTGGTGCAAAAAGATGCAGAAAGAGGTGTATCCCGAACTGGCTGATGATTTTTCTGAACAATTTGTATGGACACGTCTGAACCGCGATGATAACGAAACTCCCCTTCAATACAGAAATCAAACTCTCACCCCGCTTCGGTTGGCTCAAACGCTAAATGCAGAGGGGGTGCCGGCTCTTGTTTTCCTGGCACCGGATGGCGGCTATCTGTTTCATACCTCCGGATTTCTTGAACCTAAACGCCTGGAACCGGTTTTGATGTATGTTTCATCGGGGGCTTATCAGAGTATATCTTTCGATAACTTTCTTGCAACGTATCAATAGCAGTACCTGTTAAACATCGCTTCTCGATTTTCGTATTCATTCATGCACTAAAACATTAAGTAAATGCATGAATCAAATGGATCTGCATAGTTTTAAAACTTATTTGAAGCGACTTTTCTTGCCTGCAACACTTCTTTTCGTTTTTCTCTCCTTTTCCACAGAACCGGTTTCAGGACAGGCACCAGTCGATCATCAGGAAGAGATTGAGGTGATGATCCTGGGAACTTCTCATTTTGGAAATCCGGGGCAGGATGTGATTAATATCAAATTTCCGGATGTTTTGGAGCCTAAATACCAAGCTCAAATAGATCAAGTGATAGATAGCCTGTCTGAGTTTCAGCCTACCAAAATTGCCCTCGAAGCCAGGCCGGATTACAAACCCGAGATTGACAGCATGTACAGCGCTTACCTTGCCGGTAACCATTCGCTTTCGAGAAATGAACGGCAACAACTGGGGTTTCGACTGGCCGGTGAGTTCAATCACGACCAAGTCTATTCAATCGATCATGATGGTGATTTTCCCTTCCAGACTGTTCTTGATTTTGCAAAGGAACATCAGCCGGAATTTGTAGATCAGTTCCAAAAGCTTAGCGAATATGTAGAAAACAGAAATCAGGAGTTAGTCAGCAGCAATACTATTCCTGAAATTCTTCGAAAGAAAAACAGTCCTGAATACCTGGCTGTGCAGCGGCATTTTTATGCTTTAACAGCGTCCGTAGGAAACGACACAACTTTTGTTGGAGCAGATTTAGTCAGCGAATGGCATGAACGAAATATCAAAATATTTTCAAGTTTGAGTCAGATTACCAAACCTGGTGATCGAATTATCGTAATCTTCGGATCAGGCCATGCTCCGCTGCTCAGGTATTTTGTTGAATCAGATCTGCAGATGAAATTGGTTGAACCGAATGATTATCTCTGATCAAAAATCATTGAACCAACCCGGACCGATCTCTTGGATTCTGAAAGTATTTTATCAGATTTGTGGCACCGTAGAGTAATAGAAATGCCGCTATGAAACAGGTAAAATGGATAGTTTATAATTAAACTTATGGTTCTACCAAATTGGCAGAAGTGAGTCCCCAAACACGTCTAAAGTCTTTTGTATTTAATGTTACGAGTTCTTTTGCTCTGACCTTTTCAGATGCGAAGGCTATCAATGCATCATAGATGATTGGCCCTTTGAGATTATTTTGTCTGAGAAATTCCAAAACAAGTCGATAGTCCGTCTTGGTGCTATCTACAGTTTCAAATACAGATAGTATGGAGTAGTGAATAGCTTGGTGGGCTTCATTGGCTGAATAGTTTAAATATTCCACTCCCCAGGTTAATGTTCTAAAGACTTCGGCAATGGAATGTGTAGAAATAAATAAATCTGTTTCCCTATCTGCATACTCTTTATAGAGTTGGTAAACACGCTGATGGTCATCGTGATCTTTCACTAATAATGCTACTAAAGCGCTGCTATCAAACAGTACATTCATAAACCTACTGAGCGGCGAATTATAATTGTGTCTCTATCGGAGTCGATCGGAAAATCTTTTTGGACCTTTTTTTTAGTAATGGAGGGGCCAGTTAGAAAAACCAATCCCGTATCCTGATCTTTAACCAGGTGTTTTGATTTTTTTAATTCCTTTTTTTCTAAAATGGCTGCGTTTTTTCGTTTATCACTCATTACAATAGGATTATTTAAAAGCAATATACTATAAAACGATCACGGCAGGCAACTATTTTGAATTTATCACACTGCCCGAAAACCCAAGCGCCTGCCGATGATAAGGTTCTTTGCAGGCGTGTACCACACTCCAGCCTTCCTGGTTTTTGACCTTGAACTCGTAGTCGTTTTCGTTGCCGATGAAGAGGTCTTGTGTGGATTTCGGTCATGTCAGTTTGAATAAGATGAAGTACTCTTATGGAAATTCAATTGCACTCTTGTTTTTCTTACCTATTTGTTTTGCATGCTCCGGATGGCATGTCATCACTAACACCTGCTGCTTTTTAGCAAACACTTCAATTGCCTCTGAAGCCATCTTTCTCCGTTCCGGGTCCATATCCACCATTGGGTCGTCCAGAACAATGAAGCCGGCTTGATCCTTCAGAAAATACTCTGTTAACGCAAATCGCCAGGCAAGAGCCACGATATCTTTGGTACCATGAGACAGAATTTCATAGGTGAGCGGTCGGCCGTCATCGGTTTGAAAGGTTTGTGGTAAATCTCCGTTCATTTGTATGGTATCAAAGCGATTACCCACCATCTGCTGCACCCAATTCAGAAAGCTCTGTTCCAGCCCGCTGTAGGTATTGGCATCCATTGATTCAAGCAGATCTAACGTTCGTTCCCGGACCTTAGCCAGCGTTTCCGCTTCGTGGTAAATCCGTTCAAAATCAGCCTCCGCTTCTTCCAGCATCTTTTCAAGCTCCTCAGAGGATGTATCGGGGGCATCCTTTTCAAGATTCGCTTTCTCAATTTTATAGTTACTAATCTTCGCTTCAAGGTCACGAATATCCTGATCCATTGCCTCAACGTATTCAATAAACTCGTTGGCCGACTCAAACCCTTCGGGAAGCTCCGGCAGTTGCTCTATTTCCCTTTTTATATCTTTAATAGACTTCGATAGATCCGCCAGTTCTAATATTACATCCTCTACCGATTCATACGTCTCTTTCCACTTCTCTAATTTCTCCCCGGCTTCATCCGCTTCTTTGGTTAGACTCTGAAGTTCTGTTCGAGCATCAACAAGATCATCCGTAATATCTTCAGATGAGCGAATTTGTTTCAAATCGCCAAACTCTTTCAATGATTCTTTTAAATCACTGATGTTATCTTCGCCTAATTCAGATTTGTATAATTTCTCCGCTTGCTGAAGTTTTTGCTGCTTCTGTTGATACAAAGACGCAAACGATTCTGCATCCTGAACGGATTCCACCTCAAACTTTTGAAGTACTGTGTTTAGCTCTTCCTTTTTGTGCTGATAATTTTCTATGACCTGCTCCAAATCTCCCTCACCCGAAATAACCTGTATATTCAGTTCCCCGGTTTTCAAGGTAAATCCACCGGAGACTGTTTTCTCGATTACTTCACCCGATTTGGCCTTTAATGTCTCTTCATCTTTTCCAGCTTCTGAGTATTCTATAGAGCCATCCGATTTCGAATGGATTTTTATCGTAAGTCGAGCAGCCTCAATCTGTGTATTCAATCTCCTCACTTCAGATTGAAGCTCACGGAGCTTTTTCACTTCAGCCTCCTCAACTTTCTTCGCTTCATTTACTTCCTTCCTGGCAGCCTCTACATCTTCAACAAGTTGTTCCAGTTTTTTGATGCGGGATTCAAGCTGATTTGCCTGCTGCTTCTCTTGAGCTTTTTTCTGTTCCTCCTGAAGTTTCTCAATCTTTTCCTGCTGAACTTTTTTCTTCGGCTCCAGCTGTTTGATACGATCTTCCATGACCGGCCACTGCTGACTAATCTCAAGCAGGGTTTTCCGCTTCTCTTGAGCCGTTTCCAGTTTCTGTTCCAGCAATTGCCGCTGGCTGATCCCTTTTTTCAGCGGCTGGAGTTTGTCGAACTCTTCCTTCTTCTCTTTTTGGCGGTTGATCAACACCGAAAGCTGTTCATTCAGCTGATCCAGCTCATCTTCAAACCTCCTGGCCTCTTCAAGGTCCAGCCGGAGCTGTTCTTTTTGATAATAGGCGTCCAGAACTTTCCCTGTTCCTGTTTTATATGGATTGCTGATACCCCTGTTTTTCTCCGGATAGTCCTGATCCCGGTCCCACCGTTTGAAATACTCTTCGTACCGATTGTCCAGCAGTTCACGGAACCGGTCAACCGACACGCCGCCCGTTTCCATCAAATTTTGACGCAGGATATCTCCCAGCTCCTTGCGGACCCCATCTTCCTGTTCCATTTCACGAATGGTGCGATGCAGGCCGGACTGATCCGCAAGCAAGATCGTTCGAAGGGTCGCCGCAGATACCGGGAGCAGTTCTTCGATTTTCTGCTGAACTATCTCCTCGTCTGTGATCTCTGTACCGTCAGCAAGGTGAAGAGAAGCACTCCCCTTTCGATTTCCTTTTTTCCAGGCTTTCCGAATGCGAATGGTGTTTTGATCCTCATCCAGCAATTCCAGATCCACACGAATGACATCCCCTCCCGATGCAGGAAAAAACCGTCCCATTTCACTTTCCACTTTTGTCGTTGTTAATGAGGTGGTTGTCAGCAGTCCGTTCAGAATAGCATTGTAGATGGTAGATTTACCCGCTTCATTCGGTCCAAGCAGAACATTTAATCCGTCGTCAAACTCAATACTTTTATCACGGATACCGGCAAACGGGTGCAGTTTAATCGATTTCAGCTTCATTGCTTCACCTCACGGATCAGTTCATAGGCCATCTGCAGTTCGTCCTCATTTTCTTCCGGAATAGAGGAGAGCAGCTGTTCGGGGAAAGACCCTTCAGTAAACTCCTTTCGGATCTGCTCTTCGGTTACTTTTCGCCGGAGTTCTGAATCGTCCAGCTTCAGTTCAAGAACCGCCTCCCGGATGCTGTGCCTCTTTTCCCGCCATTTCTCAAACAGTTCAGGCTCCAGTCGGCCGGAGACGGCAAGCTTAAGCATGATTCGGTTATATTCGTCATCTTCGAACTCGTCCAAAAGCTTATCTACATCAGAGGCACTGTTTAAACTTCTTTCCATTTTGCGGAACCGATACGTTCCGGTGCTCAGAATCTCCGTTGAGATGGATTTGTTTTCATCAACAGTATGCAAAAACGCCCGGCCTTCGTGATTGCAATCGAAACCGTCCGGCTCCGGGGTGCCCGGATTGAATACGATATCCTTTTTCCCGGTTTTTCTGGAAAAGTAATGTGGGTATGGCCCATCAGCCAGATATCTACGCCGGAACTGTTCAGCTCCCGAACAGTCATCGGAAAATACTGCTGATTAAAATCGGGCGATACACCTTCGATACTTCCGTGGGCGATACCGATATGAACCTTATCCGGGTCTTTCTCTTCATCTTTCACCCAACCCACCGCGTTTTCTGCTGAGTGTTTGGCGTGGCAGGGAGCCGGCCAGACCACTGCGTTCAGGTCATACTCACTCAGATCTACAGGTTCTTTTTTATCCAAAACCAGCACGTTTCCTCCTGCCTCTTTTTTGAACCGGTCCCAGAGCTGGCTGTCTTCGGTGATATAGTCGTGATTACCGGGCAAGTACCAAGGCCACACTTCCCCTCAAATTTATTGATCGTCTGAATAACCCTTTGAATGTCAGACACCTTCATACTTGTTCGGTCGAACAGGTCTCCGGCAATGGCAAAAATATCCGCATTCTGCTCATTAGCCATGCCAACCAATTTTTCAAGTGTTTCGTAGCGGGCCTGAACTAAAGTTTCACTGGCTTCCGGGTGGTTTTTGAATCGGAGGCCGATGTGGAGGTCGGCGGTGTGGTAAATTCTAATCATCTCTATGATCTGTTTTAGGGTACTGTTTCCTTAATATATATTTTTGGCCGGGATGCCGCGGTGTATCCGGATACAAATATTCAATGAATTCTTTTTCCAACAAGCTCTTTAATGTTCTCTGTAAAGCTCCTGTCCGCTTGCTTAATCCCAACTCTTTGACAATTTCATCTGTAGAGCTTGGCCCCTGCTTTAAAATATCCAAAATGGTTCTTTCAGTGTCATTTAAGTCGTTTTCTTGAGCTTGACCCTCAGCTTCGCCCCTCATTTTTACCTCCGGATGAACCGGCAAAACCGCCAGGAAATAGGTGCGCTCATCATCGGTTTCGAAATGTGGATCAGAAGAGCCGTTTTTATTCACCTGCACTCTATTTTTCCCGTTATTGTGTACCTTGCTAATTTTCATTTCTTCTCCATTCGCGTCTTCAGCTTTTTACCTTTCGCCGTCAATCGGTATTTCTGATTCGGATGGTTGGGGCTGTTCGGGTATGTCATTTCTATGAAACCTTCTTTTATGGCCGGCTCAATGTAGTTTAGCCTGAAATAATCATCGTGTTTTAATTCCAGTTTATTTTGTATTTCTGAACGTTTCATTGCAGCTTCTAAAGCGCTTACTACTTTTTGAACTTCCCCACTAACTTCCCCAGTAGCTTCCCCACTAACTTGTTCGGTTTGAATGGGTATAATCGCCTTAAACACATCGCCTTCAATAAATTCCGGTTTAGTACCGGGGGTATAGAGGCCGCAATATTTGTAGGTATTTCGCACGCCGGAACCCAACTCGTCAACCCGGCCGATTTCTTTAAAGAAGCGGGCTATCATGGGATTTTTGGGATAAGGGGAAAAATTCTCCGGGTCGATGTTGCCCCTGCCATGAGGCTTGTTCCAATTTTCAGTGAGCACTCGTTCTTTTTCAATCACCAGCTTGAGAATGAGCCGGTTTTCCCTTTTTGCCATTAAATATTCGGGATGATCTTTCGGCGCCCCTCTTCCTGAATACCCAAGCGCCTGACGATGGTAGGGTTCTTTACAGGCGTGTACCACACTCCAGCCTTCCTGGTCTTTAACGTTGAACTCATAGTCGTTTTCGTTGCCAATGAATAAGTTTGGTTGGATTTCGGTCATAATAGGTCCAGACAGTAAGTATTCATTATGAATAAGGAAAAATTAATTGCCTTTATCCTATTTGATAATGTTTTTTCCACCATTCAAAATACGCATGTTTTGATCCCGGCCGGTAGCTTGCTCTTTTTTCAATCTTCTTCAAAACCATGCTTATTTTATCGGTCGTTATATTTTTATTCACCGACCAATCATGCAGAATTTCCAGAGTACTGATTGTGGAAATCGGTGGCCCTAAGCCTGAAAATATTCGAATTCCAACTTTTTCATCCGTAGCAACAACTAAATTTCGGTGAGCAGCAATAGCCCCACATCTGGCCTCGCCATCATCCAGTGAAACCGCCAAATTAACAAATGTATTCACCTCATCCTCACCCGACAGAGAAACTTCGTGCAATATTTTATCCTGGATAAAAGGGAGCAAATCTATATCAATAAACTCATTTTCCTTTTCTCCTTTTATTTTTAATGCTTCTCTCTCTTTTACATATCGGTCTACATAAAAAGGTAACTGAAACGATTCTAAAACCTCTTGCATAACAGAACTTGCATACAAATTGATAATACAACACGCATCAAGTATGATACCCTTCTGTTCAAAATGAATAGTCATTTGTTAATCTTTTATAAAACGGATAATGGCTGTTCAAGTTCAAGATCATCATCAATTTCAAATTGATTTTCCATAACAAAGTCTCTGGCTTCAACACGGTTTTTTCTTAGGAATTTTGCAAACTGCCCCTCCGTAATCATCCCTTTTTCAAATGCATACAGTGCCAAATACTGATATCGAACGGGAAGCATATCATCCCGCTGGGGTAACTCTTCAATATTGAGTTTTTTCTGTTCTTCCTTTATTCGAATATTGTGGCTCTTTAATTTCTCCCAGGTTCCCAAATCAATCAGTTTCATCTCTTCCAGCCTGCGAGTCATTGCTTCAAGTGAAACCCCATAATAGTGGGCAGTAATAAACAGATCCGCAATGGTAAATTTATTCTTGGACTTTTTAATATCATCGTATTTTTTAAGTATGCTATTTGCAGGCATTAAAAAATGTTTTGAAAAAGCATCTGCAAATTGTTCATTTTTTTCAAGCCGGACATGTTTTTCCTCTGAATCAACAACCGGCCCTTTCCTGTGAACAAGAAAATGGGCATATCCATGACTCATAGACCAACGTCTTCTTACTTCGGGATGATTTGCATTCACCGCCATACAGCCTCCCAGGTAATCATGATAGTTATACATTTCAGAAAAGTTCGCAGGCATTTTTAAATAGAAAATCCGAAGGCCTATATCCTGCTCCAGGATATCCCGCAGCATGGGGATCGGCCCATCCCCTAACCCCAACCGGTTTCTCTCTCTGATAGCTATGCTCTCCGCACTTTGTTCAATATTTGAGCCGGTAATTTTGTATTCCACAGGATAATTTTGCCACGGCATACCATAAACAAGTTCCTCCAGCTCCAAATAGTCGCGGCAGAGTTCTTCAAATTCATCAATGATGGAATTCATTTCGTCATTCTCTTTTTCAGAACGTTTGTATGCTGCCCTGAACTGCACCTGGAATGATTCAATGGGTTTTTTTACCCTCAAAAACTCGTGAACACTTTTGTTAAAGGCTTCGGATAGCTTGATCAATTCATCCGGGCGAATTCGGCGCTCTCCTTTTTCAATAGCCGTAACCGTAGTTCTGGCTACATCCAAAAGTTTGGAGACCTCCTCCTGAGTCATGCCCGCCTTATTTCTGGCATGCTTTAATTCCTCACCCAATACAACAGGGTCCAATTCTTCCAGTATATTTTTCATTGCTAAGGTTCCTCAGGCGGTTACGGTTTCGTGTTCAAAGTTTAAATTCGTCTGTGAACACGTCAATTTTACTCTGTCTCCATCAACTATTTCTTAAGAAAGCTGAAGATTGTATTTATTTATTATCTGACATGTCAATCAAATCATACTTTAAAGTAGTAATAATTTCTCTTAATTCGTATCTATCTTATGAAAATTATGACATTGTCAGAATTTTTCGGAGAGCAATTCATTATAAGCCGATTTCCCCCATAATCCTATCCGTCTCCATCAACGCCACGATAATCTTCTGATAGTGCTGAATCTCCTCCATGCTGAGCGTGCGGTCGCGGCGGTCTTTGAGCCATTTTTCGGCGGGATGGTAGCCGCCGATGGGCAACTTCTAATGGTTAAGGAAAAAATTGTGACCGCCTTTCTTCTTCATGTACTCTTTTGGCTCATACTTCTGCCTCGCCGAATATGCAATTACATCCACAATCAAGGTTCATTTACCTGGGAATGGTTCAGGTTCAACTCTTCGCTATTTTGATATGTGGCAGTATCGTGTGATACAGATACTCTAAATTCGATGTCCAGCGCCGCTTCAATTTTCGCCACGGTCTTGAAATTCAACAGACGGTCGCCTCGAAAGAGCTGTGTGAGATAGCTGGCGGATGTGCCGATCTCTTTGGCCAGCCTTTTGCGAGTTCAGCTTTTACGATTCATCGCTTTTTTGAGCCTCGCTCAGGAAAACATAGGAGAGCATCTGTGCCCGGTGATCAGCCTGCTCTTCAGCAGATTGTTCGAACAGTTTTTGGAACTCGCTTCGAATTTCTTCGACATTATTAGAACTTTTTGCATTCATGGAGCATAAAGATTTTAGGAACTCTTTAAAAAGAATGACTTATTCTTCAACCTCTTCCAGTTCAAGCGGCCTTAAATCCGGTTTTTCGGAAAGATCTTCTATGTAATCTTTCAGTTCATCGAGTTTAAGAACTCTGATATTCAAATCCCTGCACCGGTAACGAAAATCATCATACAATTGAGAATCTTTTTTCTCAATAGATTGGTATGCTTTGCCTTTCCTGTGGACAACAAGACTGAAATCCCCTCCCCGTTCTACATTTCTGATACTTTGGAAACCGGCAAAGTAGGCGTGTGCTTTTTCGGTGAGTGTTTTGTGAGTTAATGAAAAGTCAATACCTGCCGAGCCAATCATCTGGCCATTGTCTGCCCCCAGATCCAGATAGATCGATTTAAGAAGGTGGTATTTCCCATGCTCCGGGATCTCTTTCCCTAACGTAACTTTTTCCTCAATCTTTATCTCTTTCACCCAGCGCTCAAAATTTCGGGTGATTTTTTTCGAACCACCGGATTTCCTTTTTGATTTAAGGCCAGAAAGCGGCAAAAATTGGTTCTTTAACATTTCGCTTTTGCGCGAAAAATCAGACGCATTGCCTTCATAGTAGAGTTTACGTTCTTCAGAAACCTGTACAATTCCATTCCAGTAACTTTCAATGTAGTTCCAAAATGAAGGATCGTAAGCCTTGGATTTCCAGTTCCCATCCGTTTCACTCAACAGATTCAATACATCTTGGGAATCGGCTTTGCTGCTGAAAGAAAATATCTTTTGCAGCCGCGACAATTCCCTTTGGCCGATCCAGTGCGTGTCGAGCCGGTCCGCTTCCCTGTCGTACAGGCACAGTCCTGCCGCTATCCGTTCGCCGGACAGAGTATTGGGAACCCAATAAAAAATACGATATCGGATCAGGGAGTTCATGGTTTTTGTCTGTTAAAGTTTAGATGCCCGATAAATAACTCTTTGAGTTTTGATTTCCGAAACATCAAATACTCAATAATAGCTTTTTTCTCCTCATTACTTATTTGCCAGCTTTCAGGCAAGCTATCCAGAATCTTATTCAACAACGCTTCATCAGTTACTTCTATTTTCTCACAGAGATTTATTCCGGCGTTTTCAAACTCTTTTGGATACCGCTTAAAATAGTAGTTAAAATAATTGGAGTTAATGATCAAATCCCCGATTTCGCCCGGCTCCACAAAATACTCTTTTCTGTCGGCTTCTGCCAAACGAATGAATGGCTCCTGGTCAAAAGTAGCGGAGTGATCAATCGCATAGAGCTTCTGTTTGGATACAATTATATTCAAATTTCCTGATTGACGGTCACTGTTCTTTAACCATATATCCATCACTAAAATCTTTGCCAGTTCTAACGGATTCAACAGCTTTTCTTTCGTGTCGGATTTGCCGGAATAGATCTCATCTTTAAGATCATCCCGCGCTTGCAGCCATCTGGATCCAAATACAATCTGTTTTGCAAATCGACCGGTCAATGACATAAGTTCTTCCTGAAACAACATCGGATCAAAGAATAGCAGTTCGGCTTTGGGTGTAGATACCTTGAAATGCCTGAAAAGCCGGTAGCATATCCACTCGCGGGCAAGATTTGGGAAACTGTTTTCCCGGATATTATGCTTGATCAGATAAGCATTTTCATCCTCTGCCAATACTTTGATTGGATCTTCCCCGGTATCTAATACTTTTAAAACCGAATTTACAGATATGTAACTTTTATTTTCCGCCAAACTTTGTTGATAATTCTCCGGTGTCAAACTTCAATTAGGAGAAAATTTCAGAGGCACTTTCATTGAAATTGTGGAACACCTGATTCATCGATATATGCTAAATACTCAGTCATTTTTTAATCACACCATATACTCATCCCAATACCCCACCAAAAACCCGCGCATCCCGCCAGCCATATTCATTCCCGGATAGATCTCTTCAAACTCTGTCAAAGCCTCCTTAAAGGATCTGTTTTTGATGATGCCTTCTTTCGCCAAATAAAGCAACCCAATACCGGGCGAACGACTCTGCCCCTGGTTACAGTGCACAAGCACTTTCTGTCCGTTGCTCAACTGTTCATCGATAAAAGACAGTGCTTCGTCAATTATCTCTTTTGAAATGAAAGCCGGGTCTTTCGCATCCACCAGATTGAGAATGAGCCTGTTACCCCTTTTAGCCATCAGATATTCAGGGTGATCTTTCGGTGCCCCTCTTCCTGAATACCCAAGCGCCTGACGATGGCAGGGTTCTTTACAGGCGTGTACCACACTCCAGCCTTCTTGGTTTTTGACCTTGAAATCGTAATCGGTTTCGTTGCCGATGAAGAGGTTCGGGTGGATTTCAGGGTCACAAACAAATAGATCTATTGGAAATTATATTTCTTCTCACGTTGCTTAAATGCTTCTTCACCACCTTCGAGATTGTATAAATTTGAACGATGAGAAATATTTTCAATAGTGGTGGGAGTAATTTCAGTCAAATTATCATCATTCATTGTTAAAATATGAATAAGTTCAGAATCCCCATTAATCACAAAATTTGCATTGTGAGTAGCAAAAATTATCTGCCTATGCTGTTTTCTTTCTTTTATAAGGGTAACCAAATATTTTAGCTATTAAACCACTATCGAGGTGTGCTTCTGGTTCATCTATTATTATTGGATTATTTCCCATTGATAAAAGAATAACCATTGCAGCAGTACACCTTTGTCCGAATGAACTACTTTTAATATCTCTACCATCAGTAGCTTACCTTGATCTTCAAATATTTTTCTACATTTGTTCTATGTAGATGATGATACGATCTTAAGTAACTTCAAATGCTCATCCTGATTTAGATTGAAATAATCGAAAATCACTTTATTTGTTTTGATATTATCACGCTTGTCATTTAGCTCATTTAAGAATTTCATCATCTGATTTTATAGTAAAATCTTCTGAAATTATATTTCTGAAAAGTGCTATTACATCTTTGTCTGATAGTGAGGTTCCAGATTCAAATGTTGGAAGTTGTTCTTTGTTGAATTTTTTGCAGAAATCCTCAAACGCTCGATCTATATCAAACTCATATGACAAAGCAATTTCTTCTACTTCCTGAGTTGTTTCACTTATGGCTTTAAGCATTTCATTCAATTCCTCAATTCGAGGAATCAATAATCCTTCGAATTCTTCTCTTAAATTATCATCAATTGAAACTAATGAATTCCTTTCGTCAATAATATTAATCTCTTGATCAATCTTTTCTATTTCTGCACTCAATTCATTTGATTCAGCTTGTGCACTCGAAATATTACTAATGTTTTGTTCTTCATACCCTAAATCTGTTAGATAGTCTTTCAAATCATCTTTTGCAGATTTTAAGTCTCTTTCTAATTCCTTTTCTCTTTCACTCTGTCCTTTTATCCTTTCACAATGATCGTCATAATATTTCTGAAGAGTACTAATAATATCAATGATTACCTCGGAAAATTCATCCGTTTCCACTTCATCTTCTAATTTATACTTTTGGATAAGCTCTTGAATATCTTTAAGCATATTTTCAAGCTTTTTCCTTGAGTTTTTAAGCTTAGTTAATTCCTTACTGCAACCATTGATTGCTTGTTGTAGCTCCAAATAGTCCTCATCTTTAAGAATGCTTATTTCCTTATTTTTGTCACCACGAAGATTCTCCAGCCTCTTCTTCTCTTGCAATAAACTTATTTTTCTTACTTGCCTGTTAATTGCACTATTTAATTCATCCAAAAAATCATACAGTTCAGAACCTTTATCTTTGAGCGCATATCTGTCCCCAATCTGCTTTAACCTCTCATATACAACTTTTGTGAATGCAAGTGTATTCAAAGCAAATTGTTCTATTTCATTTTGACTTAGAAATTCAATTTCATGACTTGAGGTTCCTTCAATTGTAACAGCATCCTTTAATTGAACAGGACTTCCATTTTCATCAATTATTTCTGATTCATCGTAAAGTTCCTTTATCTCTTCTGAAGTTTTTAATTTTATCAGATTTAGAATTGTACTCTTACCTGTTCCTCTTCCACCAATTAAACAATTAAGATTTGGACTAAATTTTAGATCAAAATTTCTCCTTAGACGAAAATCTTCGTTTTCTTCTTCTTTCTTTTTTCACGGAAAGCTTACGATCAATACTAAAAGTTAATTTATCAATCGATTTTGGTGGTGGTGGTGGGGCATTTTCTCCAATATGTGCTCTGTATTTTGGTTCGAACAAAATTTGTTTAAACCCTTCAAAAGTTGGATCTGCTTTAATCCATGTATAATCTTTAGTCGTACCATTTGAAGGATGAAATAAATTTTTATATTCGTGAGCATCTGATCCCCATACACAAGCTTTAAAACTATTAAAACGATTAAGATACTCTTCACTGGGACAAGCATTGTTTAACCCTAAACAAAATTCACGATCACCATCATGATTAGTAAAACAAGCATCAGCATGATGTAATAATGATTGTCTAATATTTCCTGCTCTACCTAATTCTTGTTCATCTTTTGTAAGTTCATCAACCCATTGTAAACTATCTAAGCTACCGTGCCCTTTTGCTGCTATTAAAAAAGCATAAGAATCTTTATTCATGCCCCAACCTGGCAACTTTTTTTTAAAATTATATAACTCATCTTTAATATTTCGGAAGTTGAGAGTTATTAATCTTAACGCAGTTTTTAGATATTTTTGTTCTGCACCCTCAGTTAAGTCATCAATATTAATATTGGCATTATAAGCCCCTTTATTTACCTCTGCATATCCTATCTTTATTAAATTATTTTTTTTACATGAAATGCTATGACCTTGAAAAGAAACATCCAGTTCTTCAAGAAAAGAATCACGAATCGCAGTAGGAGTTAACTTTTCGCTGAATATTACATGTAAATTAATTGATACGTCCTCATCTCCAAAAATTCTCCAATCTAAGCTCCACATTTGGGATTAAATGAAGAAATTTTTCATTCTTTAATTCAAGTAGTGGCTGTCCTTTTGGTTCAAACTCATTGCATAGTTTCTCAGTAACCATCAATCGAAAAATAATCTGTAACTCCCATTACATTTATTCCATGCTCAATAGCCTTTGATTTCAGTTGCTTTACATATTCGTCCCAATCATTTCCGAATTTCTGTTCATAAGATATTGGTGTATGTACATGCAAATCCCACTTCTGCCAAACTGAACCTCTTGGATCATTCATATTATTCCTCATTGTTTTGTAATTCAAATACCCCATCAATCTCCCTCATCAACCTCTCCGTCTCCATTAAGGCCACAATAATCTTCTGGTAGTGCTGAATCTCTTCCATGCTCAGCGTGCGGTCGCGGCGGTCTTTGAGCCATTTTTCGGCGGGCTGGTAGCCGCCGATGTAGAACTCCCAGGCTTTTAAGGGGACGTTGCCGAAGTACTGCTCATCGTTGATCTGCACTTTGCCGGTTTTCCTGTTTGTGGCAGATAGATCCTCCCTTGAGGGAGGTGGCTCCGACGATGAGTCGGAGTCGGTGGGTGTATCGTCCTTACCTGACACCCCTCCCTCCGCATTCGCGGAGTACTCCCCTCCAGGGGAGATCTCTTTTTCTGGAACAAACTTCAGTCCTAAGCCTTCCGCTATCTTCTTGACGATTTTTGGATCGAGATTGGGTTTGCGTTCGGGTGTGCCATCGAGGGTTTGCTGAGGTGGATTCTTCAGGGTATAAATAAAGCAGGAAAAATAAGCAGCTTCCCCGTGGTTGAAGACAAATGGAATTATGATCAGTAATTGTCTTTGTGATCAAAGCAAATTATGATTGAACAATCATACTGTGGCATTGCTGTTTACCATGATCAAACCCTATTTTCAATTTTAAGCAAATGCTCATAATGTTGTAAAGAAGCTATGGCCACAATAAATTATCGATCGTAATAAATATTATCTATTATCGAAATAGACGATAATTGTAATTCTTTATAGCTGAATTTCTGTGAATAATTTTCACTCCTGCATTTTCTCAAGCACTTATATGAAGATAGAATTTCTTATCTTATAATTTTTATGTCATACTTTTTCGCTAAAAGAATCATTCAGCAATTTTCTAAATATTTCATTGATTTTAGCATTCTTTTCGAATTCTACTAAATAAGATCATCTCTTGTCGTTTGCAGTTACCTGCTCCATATTTTTGATAGAATAGCTCATCTAATTCAAATCCTGCATTATATTGTTTCGTATTCATATTGACATCTTTGAGGAAAAATATATAATCAGGTCTCGTTTAATTAATCTTTCCATTCTATGTGTCTAAATCGATTATTAGTTCAAATAATTTTGATATTTATGATTCTCTTATTACCAAATAAATCCTTGATAGACTTCAGCTAATTTTCTTGTCATTGCTACATTCTTTAATGAAAAGATTAATTGAAACACCTTGTTGGATATCAAACACATTTTCATCTGTATTTCCATCATCTGGTTATTTCTTTCTTCTTGTAGCTTCCCATGCAAGATCAAGTATATAAATCTCATCAAACTCCTCAAGTAAACTTCTCTCTTATCTTCTCGATGTATGAATCCATCGAATAAAGCTGTTGATTACTTAATGTAAGCTAAAACACCTTCACCATTTTTGTTAATAAAATATTGCCCATATCTAATAAACTTTCATATAATCATCTGAAAGTGGTTGAATATTCTTCTCTATCAAATCTTTTTTATACATCATACTTATAATTTTTCAATCCAACTCTGATTTATTACTGAGCTACTGACTGAATACGGCGGATTCCCCAAAACCACCATCACCGGCGTATCGCGTTTGATGTGATTGGCTTCATTGGCTTCGTCGCTCAGCCATCCGGCAAAGAGAGTGCCGGTATCGGGGTGGTGCTCTTCGAGGGAGTTGGTCAGATAAACCCGGAACCGCTGACTGCTTTCGCGGTCGTAGCCGGTCTCTTTCAGCAGCAGGTCCAGCTTCAGGTGGGCCATGGCGTAGCTGGCCATCAAAATTTCAAACCCGTTCAGTCGGGGAATCAGGTGGTTCTCCACATAGTCGGGCCAGATGCCCTGCTGCCCTTCAAATTTTTTGTAGATCTGTTTAATCACTTCTGCCAGGAACGTCCCGGTTCCGGCAACAGGATCAAGCAATTGTACTTTATGTACTTCCCGTTCTTCGAATACCATATTATCTTTATGGCGCTTGTCGTGCGTGGGTACTTTCACCTTCACGGTGGTTTTGGAGGTATCGGCCAGGCCGTCTTTCAAGCCAAACTCATTCTTCAGAATATCATCCACTGCTCTTACAATAAAATTCACCACCGGATCGGGGGTGTACCAAACCCCACGTTTTTTACGCAATTTGGGATCGAACTCGGCCAGGAAGGTTTCATAGAAGTGTATGACCGGGTCTGTTTGTTGGGTCGATTTGCCGAAATTGCTCAGAAGGCCGTCCACATCGGTGGCACGGAAGATGTCGGCCAGGGCATCTACAATCCAGTCGATCCGCTCGTCCAGATCATACCCGGCAATGTACTGGAACAGCTTTCGCAGAAACGGGTTCGATTTGGGAATCAGCCGGGCGGCCTCAAACCGGGAGAAGGTTTCCAGCGTGGTGTCGTGCAGGCGCGCGGCAAACATTCCGTAGGCGATAGTCTGGGCATAAATATCGGCAAACTCTTTCTCGTCAATATCGTGAATCAGCACATTTTGAAAAGCGGCAAGCTGTTCCCGCAGTGTGGTGTTAGAGGGTTCATGCACACGATCTGTACTCTCTTTGTCCGCATTCAGTGCGTTTTCAATAATTTCTGAGAGAAGCCGTGCTTTGGCTGCCATCATCTTGGAGAGTTTGGAGGATGATTTGATCGTTTGCAGAGAATGGGTGGCAAAATCGTTGATCATCTGCCGGAATTTGTCTTCGTTTTCCGGCACCGCACGGATTGAATCTCCGGCCACTTCCGCGATCCGAACCGACACCACAAACTCATCATCCCTGTAGAAATGAAAATCGAGATAATCGGTAAAAATAATATTGGGCAGCGACTCTTTGTAGCGGTTGAACTGTTCTTTGTGCTTGCTGCCGGTCAGCGGTTCCCCAATATCCTTCGCTTCGATGTACCCGACGGGAATATCTTTCTGCGTGAGAATAAAATCAGGTGCCCCGCACTCGATCCTGGCCGGTTCATTGGTCACCAGAACATTTTTCAGCATCCCTTCCAGCAGGTTCTGCAAATCCCCGCGATAGGCATGCTCTCTTGAAATTCCCGTTTTGTAGCGTTTATTGATGTTGTTGATGTACTCCGAAATCGTCATCTGTTGAATGTCTTGGTTTTCTTACTGTACCCAATGTAATAAAATGAATGAATCTTAACAGTCCATATACTTTCAGAAGGCTTTGCAAAACTCTGCCCGTCATCCTGAACTTGATTCAGGATCTCCAGATACTGGCTATAAAGACGAATGGAGAATCTGAATCGAGTTCAGATTGACCAATAACCACGGTTTTGCAAAGCCCTCTTTCAAAGCTGATTTCAATTCAAAAGTTATTGAATGTAGTGAGTGAAAGTCCCCTCCTTTCCTGGAGGTATGTGTTTAGCGTCTTACAGCATCTGATCTCTTACCAAAAAATAGCCGAATTTGGTAACAATCCCCTCTCGATGAAGGAGGGGCTCGGTGCAGCGATTGAATCAGGGTTTTCTTGCCCAGAACGAGCTTCTGTAAAATGTACAACTGAACTCTCCTGACACACACCCCTGGTAGTCAAATCCCCTCCCTTGAGAAGGTGGGGAACTCAAAGATCCGAATTTAACAATCAAACTCGGGTTTCTAATACATTCAACTTCCCCATCAGATGGCTGTTTTTACCGTCCGATGGGTATCCTGGCAGCGTATTAAATCGTGCAACAGGTTATAAGCCATCCAACAACTTTACCCGTCTGACCGCAAAGGCAGCGGTCTGACGGGATGGAGGATCAAAAATCATTGAACCAACCCGGACCGATCTCTTGGATTCTGAAAGTATTTTATCAGGTTTGTGGCACCGTAGAGTAATAGAAATGCCGCAATAAAATAGGCCACCGAATCGGGATTCATCACGATTAAAATGGCGATGATAAGAGTCAGAAATCCCATAATGGAAAACTGGAATACCATTAGAAGGATTACCCCAAAAAAGCCAAGAAAAACGGCAAAGGTGATGGGAATGACTTCCGGAAAAACAAAAATCAGAACCCCTGTTATCAAAGGGATAGCAGCAATAATTGCAGGTGTTCTGGCATACATAAATACCAGTGCAAGAGCGATGAGATATCCGCCTGCAATCAGGTAAAGAAAGTTTGGATAGGTAAGTGTTAAAATTCCAGTCACGAGCGCCAACAAAGCGTTTAGAATTCTCCGCTCCCTGGTTTTATGTTCGATATTGATGTGAAAGTATTGTTTCATATTAAATTTTGTTTGAAGTCATTCCGAACTCGATTCCGAACTCATTGAATCCGAAGATCCTGAATCTCCGAACTGATCAAATAACGGAGATCCTGAATCAAGTTCAGGATGACACATTAAAGTATTCTGTAAGCTACTTCATCATTTCCTCAATCTCCGAAATCTCCTTCGGTACATCCGTCAAATTCTCATATCCGTCTTCGGTAATAATCAGGTTATCTTCAATCCGAATTCCTCCAAAATCAAACAGAGATTGAACCTTCTCCTTATTCAAAAATTGCGCTTTTTCTTCATTCTCAAGCGCCGGTTCAAGCAAAGCCGGTATGAAATAGATTCCCGGCTCAACCGTAATCACCATTCCCGGAATGAGCTCTCGCCTTACCCGCAAATATTTAATTCCCGGCCGTTCAATGCGCTCCACTCCCTTTGGGTAGCCGCCTACATCGTGGGTATCCAAACCGAGAAAATGTCCAAGGCCGTGCGGAAAAAACAGAGCAAAAATATCGTTCTCCATCATCTCCTCTACATCACCTTTCACCACGCCGGCATCCTTTAATCCACGAAGAATAATTCGACAGGCATTCAGGTGAAGCTCCTCCATTTTTACTCCGGGCTCCGTCATCTCAATAGAGCTGTTCAGAGCATCTAAAACTACTTGGTAAATGGCAGCCTGATCCGAAGAAAATGTTCCATTAATGGGATAGGTTCTCGTAAAATCAGAGGCGTATCCTTTGTATTCAAACCCTGCATCAATCAGGTAGAGATCCCCATCGTTTATTTGTTGATTATTCTCTACATAGTGCAAAATAGCACTGTTAACCCCACCTGCATGAATTCCTGTATAGGCCGGCTGCAACAAACCATGTTTCTGTTGGTGATAATCAAAAATCGCTTTGGTTTCATACTCAAACATTCCCGGTTTTACATTTTTCATCACTTCCCGGTGCGCAATGTTATTTACCTCCGCCGCTTTTCGCATCAAGTCGAGTTCGCTTTCGGTTTTGATGCAACGACAATACGTAATGGCATCGGCGAGCGTATCGGCATCCAGCTTGAACTCTCTGTTAAGATCTTCCAGGTACTCGGCTTGCTCATCGTCCAAACAGTAGATGACAGATGGATCTAAATCCTTCAAAATTGAAAGAAGCTGATTATCATAATGCAGGTGATCCGGCTCATACAAATCCCGTATCTCCTCCATCGGTTTGATGCGCCCGTGCCACACCGCAAATTGGGAGTCTCTTTTCGGTGTAAACAGATGATAATCGCCTGATTTGATATCCAACACCGCGTGATAGCCGGGTTCATTCACCCCTGTTAAGTACCAAAAATTACTCTCTTGCCGAAATGGAAATTCATAATCTGTGGAATAGCGATACATCAGATCTGCCCCCTTGATGTAAATAATTCCTTCTTCACTGTCTTCAAAAAGTGACAATAGCTTACTTCGGTGGACTTGATTTGACATAGGTTTTTTTAATTTAGTGATTCATCCGATGAGTGTTCAAGGTAAGATCAAAATATCTGCTTAAATCACACATCGGATAATTTTATGGTATAAAAGTCATGCAGCCGTCAGGCCGCTCCAAGCGGTCAGACGGCTATCTGAAAGAAAGTTAGCAGAAGCTGAGTTCAATCAAAAAATTTCATGATCGTTTTTGGCAGATTTTTGATTTGGTCAGGCTGAAAATCAGAAATATTCAATCCATGATTTCTCCCGGCTGAAAAGGATCTTTTCTCATCTCCGCTAATAACTGTTACCGCATTTTGTTGTTTACTTTGCAACTGATCAAGATTCACACAGCAGATGCCTTTATTGATTCCTGTCTCATTTAAAACTCCAATTATAAGTGTATCCGAAGAATCGGTACCGATGAATGTTATTGCAAGGCGCTGGTCCGAATCTATCTCAAACAGTTTATAAAATTGATTCATCGGTACCGGCAATACCGTTGTTTGAAAGTCGAGATATTTCCGCTTTCCTCCCATTTCATCTGACCAAAAAAAGTTCAATGCCTGAATTAACCAATTATTTAATTCACTGTTCGGTTGAGATGAACAAAACCCTCGCCTGTACCAATAATCAACATCTTTCTCAATTTCAGTAAAAGAGGTAATCTGATTCAAAACATTGGTGGTTTGGCCAATCTTCTCACCGGTTTTTTCAAACCAATAATCCTCAACTCCATTGGTAAGAACCAGGTAATCTGCATTTACTTCGCTATTATATCTTGCTGCCTGCTCGGCAGAGGAATGACTCAGTTTCACAGAATTAGACTTACACTCTATAAGTATATTTGGTTTCATATTATCGGCATATAAAACCAGATCGGCCCGAAGAGTGTTTTTACTTTGGCGTAGCCTGACGGGAGTTTCAAAACCAATTCGGTTTTTTTTCCAGGAGGTTTGAAGCAGCAAATACTCCACCCACCTCAGGCGCACTCTCTCCTCTGGGCGGTTTTCATACCGTTTTTTCAAAATGGGGTTGAAAAGCCAGAATCGGTTATCCTGGGCTACAACCTGTGGGAATTGATTGTAAGCTACGCTTTTCTTCATGCGTGCAACTTACAA
Source organism: Balneolaceae bacterium (assembly GCA_034521495.1). Taxonomy (NCBI): domain Bacteria; kingdom Pseudomonadati; phylum Balneolota; class Balneolia; order Balneolales; family Balneolaceae; species Balneolaceae bacterium. Next base: position 68,989 of record JAXHMK010000022.1, on the reverse strand, counting down.
AAGTTCAGGCATTATGAGATGAGCGAATTGTCACTGCCTGTTAGAAATAAACAGGAGCTGGAGCTTCAGGTTGTGTGATCCGAAGGGGAGTATCTGTTTAGCGGCTGAAAGCAGAAATTTTTGATCTCAGATTGGAGATATGCGATATTCGATCGCAGAAGAAGATCGTATATCTGAGATCGAATATCTCCAATCGCATATCGGTATTCCATACTCTACAAGGTTCTCTATTCAACGGTTGAGAAGTTACCCCGAAAATTATTTCATATGGAATATATGTTGTTAAAAATCATATATTTAACACTTTATATAAATAAAAATACATTTTTTCTTGTTTCACTGCTTGCTGTGAAACAGATCAGGTGGTCCTGCTCCATCCTATATGTTTAACGGGCAGCAGGCAGACTACCATCTCGGAGCAGAGCACCGAGAAAGAATTCAGTTCGTTTTGTATTAAAAAATGGAGTAAGTCCTCTCAACGGTTAGATTGACAATCATTCGCTAAACAGATACGAAAGCGGTCAGACGGGTATCTTATAGCTGGCGCATCAAACACTGGCACAAGTCTTCGTACGTGTTTAACGATTTGTGGAACGGTAGACCGCCGTCTACACATGTAGGGAAGGGTGGTTCCAAGAAAATCAGAGACAAGAGAAAGAGGTCTCTATTACCGTCTGCTTTAGCTGACGGAAAATATAAGAGCAAGGATTACGTAGTTTTAGCCAAATTTGGCTTCACTCGGATTCTTCACGAAGAGATGTGGCTAAAGCCACTCGATTTCTGACCGTTCGCTTGCCCGTCAGCTAAAGCGGACGGTAATAGATATAGAAACAAATATTAAAAACCTGTTAATCTGACTTAAGCTAAAAGTCGCTCTGACTTATTGTGGACGATCACTTTTTTAAACGCTAAACAAGTACGAAGGGCTCCTTCGGATCAAGTAAAAAACGTTACTTCATTAGAGTTCTCTATTCATCACTACCGCCTTTTACCACTTTATTGATGTATGCTTGCTGGGCAATGGAAAGTATGTTGTAAACCAGGTAGTACAAACTAAGTCCGGCCGCGAAGTTATTAAATACTACAAGCATTATAACCGGCATGATATACATGAATCCCTTCATGTTAGGACCGCCGCTCGGTGCCCCACCGCCGCTCATCCCGCCTGACAACTTAGTCTGAAAGAACATGGCAACAGACATCAGAAGTACAAAACCTGCAATTTGATCGCCAATAACCGGTAAACTGAAGGGAAGACTCAAAATATAATCAGGGGCAGAAAGATCGCTTGCCCACAGGAAGGATTCCTGCCGGATAATCATGGAGTTCTGGAAAAAATAGAACAGCGTAATCAAAATAGGAAACTGCAACAGCATGGGTAAACAACCGCCTAACGGATTCACACCCGCTTTTCGGTACAGGGCAATCGTCTCTTTCTGCTGCTTCTGTGGATCATCCTCATACTTCTCCTGGATCTCCTTCATTTTGGGTTGCAGCTCTTTCATAGCTGCCATACTCTTAAAGCTTTTCTGTGTGAGTGGAAAGAGCAACAGCTTTACAATCACACCAAAAAGGATAATCAAAATTCCGTAATTGTTGATAATTGAACTACCGAATGCAAAAAACGGGATAATCAGATAACGAACTAATGGATCTGCAAACCACCTGAAAATGGCATACCCGATCTCAACAACATCATATGCATGTTCATCATACGCTTTCAGATCTCCATATCTTAAAGGCCCCGCATAAAGTTCATAAGAAAGTTCCGGGCTTTGCACGTAACTTGACTGTACAGCAACTTGATATCGATAATAATATTCCGGCAATCCTCCCTGGGCTAATTCTTCTCCTCGAAGAATAGCTGCATTGGAATTGGTGACCGGCTTGATATATTGACCAAAGAATCGCGAGCGGCTTGAAACCCAATCAATTGTACCATTAATTCTTTGTTCTGTTTGCTCCGCATCAGGAACCTGGAACTTCTCCAGCTCACCACCGGCAAAAACATAAGCGGCCGTAGCCTGTGCATCCTGTGCTCTGTCATGCTCGGTTAAATTGAGTGCCGATGTCCATCCAAAGTCCACATTTGTACCGCTGATATAATCCTGCATATTCACCAATCGAATATCCAGGTTGTATGAATAACGATTTCCAAAAAATGTATAGTTAAAGATGATTTCTGAGTCCCCCTCCAGGTTGAGCCGATAGGAAACCTCCGTACTTTCATCTCCACTTATTTCAATATTCTCTGCTTCTGTAAGGGGTTCAAATACAAGATTGTTGGTTTCGATATTTAAATTCTGAGTGGATAGAAATCCGAGAGAATAGGCAGAGTGTGCCGTATTTCGAACCATCTGAACCTGCTGATGATCCCACGTTTCATGATTCTGCAATGTTATACGTGAAGGTCCAGCTCCAAGATTGGTCATCTCAATAGCATACTTCTCTGTTTGAACCATTGTGTAAACTGTATCTGCAAAACTCGCCGCACTAAATACCCCCATATTCGGATTTGTCTGGGTCTCGCCGATTGTTGGCGATGCCTGACTCTCTGAGGGTTCTGAGCTCTCTGACGGAGATTCTGTTTCGGGTGTCTGATTGGCTGTATCTTCATTTGCTGCAACCAATGAATCATTCTGTTGTTCTGCTTGTGCAGCAGCAATACTGTCTTGAGTTGCTTGTTCAGCTTGTCTGCGGGAGAGTTCTTCTTCGCTGGGCATTGTAAACCACGCCCACGCAATCGTAATTACAAAAATTAAAAGAAGACCAGTTACGGTATTTCTATCCAAAGTATTAAGCTTGTTTAGTTTCGCTGTTGGTGTTCATTGCAGATGAAGTTGTTGATTTCAACTGGCGGGGCTCAAAGTTAAGCAACACCTCCCGTACCTCTTTTAATATGGGAAGCATCTCTTTTTGAACCTGGTTGAATGTAAGTTCGGCAGATCGGGCTAAAAAAGCACCATGAAATCCAAACTGCTTGCTCGAAAAAAGATCCTGTACAAAATCCTGGTGGATTCGATACACTTCTCTCATGATCCTTTTTGCTTTATTTCTTTGAACCGCACCGGGAATGATTTTCTTGGGAGCTATAAAACCGACCAAACAACCTTCTGAAGGATTGTTATACAATCTGTATCTAAACTGAATTGAGTCGGAAGTCAGCACGGTTGATTTTTCAAACAGACGTTGGAAGTTACGCCGGCCGCGTAAAATTTTTGATCTTGGCAGAGATTGATCAGGTTTGTCACCATCAGACCTATTTGGGCCCTTTTTCATGACTTGTTGTAAGCTTATGTCGCCCTTTTTTTCGGCGGCGTTTAATCACATCTTTCCCGCTTTTGCTTTTATTGCGTTTGCGGAATCCGTGTTTATTCGCTCTCTTTTTCTTACTTGGTTGGTATGTACGTTTCATAACCAGAATTTGGTGTTAAATTCAAAGTCCTGTTTTTTTGATAGACTCCAAAAATAAGAAGAAAATTATTAAAACCGAACCTCTTATTTCATGAAATTGTTCAATAATTTGATTCAATCTTTCTGCTATTCTTACGTTAAGGATCAAACTATGCACTGTGGCACAATTATTGTTACAATATCTGCAAACCCGAAGCTTGTTGAACACTGGAATTATTAGCTGTAACTTGCCTAACTGAATTTTAAACACTTCCTACATACATGATAGAATATATTTCAAAATTTCTCACCAGTATTTTCGGAACAAAGAGTGAAAGAGATCTGAAGAAGATCTGGCCCGTTGTTGATGAAATTAAAAGCTATGAAGACCAGGTAAAGGCTCTTTCGGATGAAGAACTGAAACAGAAAACCGAGGAGTTTAAACAACTCATCAAAGACAGAACGCAGGATGTCACTGATGAGATCAACGAAATTAAGGAGAAGATGGACTCGAACGATGAGTCGATCACGCTTGCCGAACGACGGGAATTTTCCGATATCATTGAAGAGCTTGAAGAAGAGTGGCTGGAGATCCTGGAAGACACACTCGAAGAAATTCTGCCGGAAGCGTACGCAGTTCTGAAAGATACCTGCCGGCGTTTTGTAGGAAAATCCTGGAAAGTTGGTGGTAATGAAACAGAATGGGATATGATTCCCTACGATGTTCAGCTTGTAGGTGCAATCTCCATGCACAACAGCAGTATTGCAGAGATGAAGACGGGGGAAGGTAAGACACTTGCCGCTATTTTACCCGCTTACTTAAATGCCCTTGCAGATCGTGGTGTCCACATTGTAACCGTAAATACCTACCTCGCCGAAAGAGATGCTGAGTGGAATGAACCACTTTTTAATTTTCATGGTATGACCGTCGATTGCATTGACCGATACAGTCCTAATACTGAAGCACGGCGAAATGCGTATAAAGCGGATATCACCTATGGTACTAACAATGAATTTGGATTCGACTATCTGCGGGATAACATGGTAGTTGAAGAGGATCAGCTCGTTCAGCGCGGTCATCATTACGCCATTATTGATGAGGTGGACTCCATTTTAATTGATGAGGCCCGAACTCCGCTGATTATTTCAGGACCTGTTCCTCAATCAAACGGACAGCAAAAATACGAGGAGATGAAACCACGGGTTGAGTCTCTTGTACAAGCCCAGAAGAAACTGGTGGCATCGCTTGTAAACGAGGCTGAAAAACTGTACGAAGAAGGAAACGAAGAAGATGCCGGACTGGCACTCTATCGTGCGGAACGCGGTTTCCCCAAGAACAAGAAGTTCCGAAAAATGATGCAGGAGGCGCACTACCAGCGGCTGGTTCAACAAACCGAAAGTTTTTACCTGGCTGATAATGCGAAAAAACTCCCTATTGTTGATGAGTATCTCTTCTATGCTGTTGACATGAAGCAGAAATCCATAGAGATGACGGAAAAAGGACGGGATTTTATCACTAAAGATGAAGAGGGAGATGAGTTTTTTGTAATTCCTGATTTGGGAACGGAGACCTCAGAAATTGAAGAGGAGATGGAAGCCCTTGAACAGGAAAAAATTGAAGAGATTCGCTCCAATGATGAGTTCAGTGATAATTACAAGGAAAAGAAAATTGAAGAAGCTAAGGCAGATGTTAAACAGGAACGCGAAAAACGATTTAACGAGCTGCACCGATTATTTGCCGAACGTGGAGATCGAATTCATACCATTAACCAGCTTCTGAAAGCATATACCCTTTTTGAGCGGGAATCAGAATACATTGTTCAGGACGGGAAGGTTCAAATTGTAGATGAGCACACAGGTCGTGTTCTCTCCGGCCGGCGATATTCAGACGGACTCCACCAGGCTATTGAAGCTAAAGAGGAAGTAAAAGTAGAGTCTGCCACACAGACCTATGCAACTGTTACATTGCAGAACTTCTTTAGAATGTATCACAAACTCGCCGGTATGACCGGTACAGCCGCTACGGAAGAGGGCGAATTCAATGAAATTTATTCTCTTGATGTAACTGTAATCCCTACCAACCGGCCTATTATTCGAGATGACAAAGAAGACCTGATCTTCCGAACCCGTCGCGAAAAATACGCTGCCACCATCGACCGAATTCGGGAATATCATGAAAAGGGACAGCCGGTGCTCGTAGGTACTACAAGCGTGGATGTATCTGAAACGATTAGCCGAATGCTGAAACGGGCAAAAATACCGCACAACGTTTTAAACGCCAAACAGCACGCCCGGGAAAGTGAAATTGTAGCTCACGCCGGACAAATTGGTGCAGTTACTGTAGCTACAAACATGGCGGGGCGTGGTACAGACATTAAACTTGGTAAAGGCGTGAAGGAGAAGGGCGGTCTTGCCATTTTGGGTACGGAACGTCACGAATCGCGGCGAATTGATCTTCAGCTTCGCGGGCGATCGGGCCGGCAGGGTGATCCCGGCGAGAGTCAGTTTTTTGTTTCGCTTGAAGATGATCTGATGACACTGTTTGGCGGTACGGACAGGATTGCCAACATCATGGAGAAACTGAACTTTGAAGATGGTGAGGTTATTCAGCATCCCTGGGTGACAAAATCACTGGAAAGAGCTCAGAAAAAAGTTGAGCAGAACAACTTTAGTATTCGAAAAAAACAGCTCGAATATGATGATGTATTAAATAACCAGCGGAATGTGATTTATGCGCGACGGAAGCACGCCCTCTTAGGGGATCAACTTCAGAGCGATATTTTCGACATGTTGGAAGATCTCGTGGAAACGCTCGTACAGTCATACTACCCCAATGGAGAGTTTGAAACTTTACGCGATGAAGTATTGCGACTTCTTGCCGTTGATGTAGAATTAGATCTCGATGAATGGGCCATTCAGGGCGAAGAAGGCATGGTAGATCTGATTATTGAAAAGGCCTATGAAGCGTATCGTAAAAAAGAAGAGTTGGTGGCAGCCCCCATTTATAAAGTTATTCAACAGATCCAGGAATCAGATGCCGAAAAGAAACCCTCAAAAATCCAGATAATTTTTACCGACGGTATTCGCCGTATGAGAATTATTGTAGATGTTGAAAAAGCGGAAAAAAATAAAGGACGAGAAGTGGCACGCTCGCTGGAAAAAACGGCAATTCTTTCCACGATTGACAATAAATGGATGGAACACTTGCGCGAACTCGATTCCGTAAAAGAGGGGATTGGCCTTCGCTCATTTGGTCAAAAAGATCCTTTACTGGAGTACAAGCGTGAAGCGTTTGAGATGTTTAAATCACTGCTTGATGAAATCAACCGGGAAACGATTTCTCTCATCTGGAAGGCGATCCCCGAAATGCAGGCCGATCCGGACAAACTGAAGCAAGCTCGCAAAGAAGCCGGCAAGTACAACATGGACAAAGCCAAGACACAGCATGCCGACTCGACCAATATGGGCTTGAAAGGAATGGTAGAACAGGGTAACGGAGAAGGCAAAAGCAACCAACAAGCCTCAGCTCCCGGGGAAAAACGACAGCCTGTGACTGTTGAGGAGGAGCCCGGCAGAAACGATTATGTGAAAGTCCAGAACATGAGCACCAACCAGGTGAAGGAAGTGAAATGGAAATACGCCAAGAAAATGGTGGATGAAGAGGGCTGGGTAGTGATTGAGAAATAACATCACTGATTGAGCCAATAAACTATAATTTTTTGCTAAAACCGGTCTTATAGTACCCTAAAATTCGTTTAAATAACAATACAAAAACACTTATTTCTGATCTTTTGACTTGAATAAATTTACATACTTTCGCCGCCAGTTCCATTCGATTATAGTATGGTACAGAATTGTAAGAACGGTTAACGGCAGTACAAAAAAGAGCATAAAATTGATAAACACCTCTATAAACTGATGCTCCGTTGACGACAAGAACAGGTAAAAAAGATAGGCAAAATAGAACATCAGAAAGATTCCTCCCTCCCATCTGACGATTTTATGCCCGGTGTAGAAAATTGGAAGACATGCGATTGAAGCTGCAATTAAAACAATAAAATCAAACTCAAGCAGGGATTGTTGAATTGGAATTATCTCACTGGAAAAAATACCGGCAAACCCAAGCACAGCAAGTATATTAAGAATATTGCTGCCGACCACATTTCCCACCGCAATATCCCGTTCGCCGCGAAAGGCTGCTACAAGCGATATTACAATTTCGGGAAGAGACGTCCCGATGGCCACTACTGTTAACCCGATAATAAGCTCACTAACTCCAGCCATCTCTGCAAATATAAGAGAACTGCTAATAAGCCACCTGGCTCCTGTAATCAGCAGTACGAATCCCAAAATCGTCAGAACTACATTCAGAAACATACTTCCCGTTTCTTCCTTTTTCGACTTTATTTCGGCGATTGAAACGTCACCTTTTTTACGGGCAAGAAACAACAGATAAGTCACCAATAAAGTTACCAGAAGAATGCATTCCCATAGGCCAAGTGCACCATTATAGGAGAGGAAATAGAGTAATATCGTAATCCCAATCATAATTGGGACATCGGATTTGATCAGGCTTTTGTGAACTTTAAGCGGAATAAAAAGAGCTGATAACCCCAGAATAAGCAGTGTATTACTTATATTACTGCCGATGATATTACCAAGCATTAAGTCTGTCTGCCCGTCTACAGTGGCCTGTACGCTTACAGCCAGTTCTGGTGCACTTGTGCCAAATGCAACAACGGTAAGAGCAATGATCAGCTTTGATATCCCCAATTTCAAAGCAATTTTAGAGATATATCTAACAAGAAGTTCAGCACCTGTTATTAAAGCAATAAGACCAACGATAAACCAAAGCAGTGGGATCAGCACAGATAGAATAGATTAGAAGTGGGATAAGACCGAAATCTTAGAAATTTGTAGTGTTTATTTTTTTCCTATTAAAGTGCAACATAACTCCTGCATCAGCGTAGTAATCAACATAAGATGTTTTGGTTAAAGAAATGTAAATGAAACCCTGTGTTGTGAAAGACACAGGGTTCTTTTTTTATCAGGGGAAAATTCCCATCTGCTCATAAAGTTCGCCAACCTTATTAATCGCACTAATAAAAGCAGCCGTTCTTAAATCAACATCATGTTTTTTCCTGATTTCGTTGATCTGGTTATAACTGTTGACCATTGTATCTTTCAAGCCAGAATCAACCAGATCTTTTTCGCTTCCGCCGTGAGCAAGAACTTCAAGCTCTTTACTGGTAAACTTGCGCTCAGAAATTGTCTCAATTACTGAGAGAATTTTACGATAGCTGTCCTCTTCAAACCGTCTTTCAAGTCGACCAAACCGCACATGCTGAATATTTTTTAACCATTCGAAATAGGAAACAGTTACACCGCCGGCATTTAAATAATTATCTGGTATGATAAGTGCTCCCTTCTCTTTAATAATTTCATGAGCCTCGGAAGTTGTTGGGCCGTTAGCCGCCTCAGCAATAATTTTTGCCTTTATATTTGGGGCATTACTCTCTTTTAACTGATTTTCGAGTGCAGCCGGTACAAGAATATCGCATTCGGATTCCAATACAGCACTGTTGTCCTTAAGCGTTTCGGTTCCTTCAAAACCACTCACGCCACCGGTTTCCTTTTTGTATTCCATCAATTTGGTTAGATCAATCCCTTTTTTGCTGTATATGGATCCGTCCATTTCGGCTACTCCAACCATTACAGCTCCGGCTTCTACAAGATATTTTGCAGCGTGATAACCTACATTACCAAGTCCCTGAACCACAAATGTTTTACCTTCAATACCTGGTTCCAGTCCAAGCTCTTTCATATCCTCTTCATAGGAGCATGCCTCCTGCACGCCAAAAAATACACCACGACCGGTAGCCTCTGTCCGTCCACCAATTCCCCCCTGGCCCATTGGCTTACCAGTAACGCATGCTTCCGCATTGATATCAGAATCGATTTGGCGAAATGTATCCAATACCCACCCCATCTCACGGGCACTTGTACCATAATCGGGGGCAGGTACATCCGATCCCGGACCAATAAAATTCTTTTTAAATAGCTGAAATGTATATCGACGGGTAATTCGCTCAAGCTCCTCTTCCGAATACTGCGACTTATCAATTTTAATTCCTCCTTTTGCACCTCCAAAGGGAACATCAACCACGGCACATTTATATGTCATGAGAGAGGCAAGCGCCATCGTTTCATCTTCATTCACCGTCATACTATAACGAATTCCGCCTTTGGTCGGCAGTTTATGATGGCTGTGTTCTACCCGCCATCCGTGGATCACCTCAATCGAACCGTCATCTCTCTCAAGCGGAAAAGTGATGTGCAGAATATCATTGCAGTTCTTCATCTGTTCAAGTAGTCCCTTATCAAAACGGGTGTAAGCTGCTGCTTTATCAAAAGCTTTGTTAACCTGATCAAAAAATTTATAATCACTCATGTTTCTCCTTAGATGGTTTTTGGTAGATTTTCATTTTATTGTCGGGATAATGCTATCCACTTTCAAATTAAAAGTTTAATCATTTAGCTCCCATATAGTTAGCGTTTTCCATGCCTCAGGCGTTCCTTTGCAACGAATCAGTGCAAGCCGGTTTGCCAAAATTTCCTGAGGGGCCTCTTTTTCTGCCTGCTTGATCTCATGCGATATAGCACTGCATTCTAAACGACTGTAAAGGTAAGAGATATGCGGATAAGCCTTCTTTGTATAATCACCTTTAAAAGCAGCATCTGTTTTTTGATGAAGACTGCTGAGCCGGGGTGTCTTTTGAATGCCGTGAGTCATCTTTTGATAAGGGTTTGATGAACACCGCAGGGAGGTTGTTTTCAATTTTAAAGGCTGGGTTTCATCAGCGATCTCTTCAATCGCTTTTTCGATCCTGTTTCGTTCCCAGTTGGGAGTTCCGGAAAGGGTTATATGCGGTGTAAATGAAACGGATTGATAGGTTTCTGCCATCCGTTTGATAATTGAATAACAGTGTGTGGTTGATTTCTCATCAAAAATCAACCATAAAGAGTCGTGATCAATATTTGGAAGATTTGCTGAGATCGGCTTTAACCGGCTTTTGCATCCACATGATCCGACGTATGGATACTGAATACATTGAAAAGAAAAAGAAAGGCTATAGACCCGATTGCGGCATATAAAAGAGGGGCATACAGCCCAAAAGAGATGACTATAGCTCCGATAATCACAGACCCGATGGCTCCCCAAATTACATTACCAATCATGCCAATTCCTTCTCTGATCATCACAATATCAACTATAAATCCTACAAGCAATCCAATAGAAATTAGCCAGTAGAGTACAACGCCATTCAATTCTTCCATGAATCAATCGAAGTTTTTGAATTATCTTTTAATTACAGGTGTAAAGGTACAAATTTTATCTTTTTATTCCTGTACATCACTATAATTTTTTTATGAAAAATTTTGAAGATCACATTCGGAAAATTATCCATGTAGACATGGATGCATTTTATGCCTCCGTGGAACAGAGGGATTTCCCGGAATACAGGAATAAACCTCTGATTGTAGGTGGTTCGCCTCAAGGCAGAGGGGTTGTGGCTGCAGCCAGTTACGAAGTACGAAAGTACGGAGTTCATTCTGCGATGCCGGCAGCCAGGGCTGTTAAACTTTGTCCCCACGCTATCTTTGTGAAACCGAGGTTTGATGTATACAAAGAAGTTTCCAAACAGATCCGGCAGATCTTTTTTGAATATACCGATCTCGTTGAACCCCTCTCCCTGGATGAAGCGTATCTTGACGTAACAGAAAATCATAAGAATATTCCGTCAGGTACACTGATTGCTCACCGAATTAGAAAACAGATAAAAGAACAGACCGGACTAACCGCCTCTGCAGGAGTGGCTTTCAATAAATTTCTCGCCAAAATTGCCTCCGATCTGGACAAGCCGGATGGACTCAGCGTTATCACACCCGACAAAGCTGAAGAGTTTATCGAGCAGCTTGAAATCGGTAATTTTTTTGGTGTTGGCAAAGCCACTCAGCGTAAGATGGAATCTCTCGGTATTCAAACCGGGGCCGATTTAAAGAAGTGGGATGAAGTGGACCTGGTGAAACAGTTTGGGAAATCAGGTCATCACTACTACCGTATTGTTCGTGGGATTGATAACCGACGGGTAAAAACAGACAGAACACGCAAATCGGTTGGCAAAGAACGAACGTTTTCAGAAGATGTCTCCGACCTGGAATGGATTCGTGAATTTTTACGAGACTTGGCTGAGAAAATCTCACAATCGATGGAAAAACTGGGTGCGGCCGGAAAGACCATCACCCTGAAAGTCCGTTATGAAGATTTTGAAACGGTTACCCGCAGCTATACACTGCACCACTATACGGCTGATGCAAAAGAACTTGCGGAAGTGGCAATTCGACTCCTTGAAGAGACCGAAGCCGGAGCAAGAGAAGTGCGATTGTTAGGTATATCGGTATCCAGCCTAAACCTCAGAAAAAGCGGGGTGATTGGAAAGCAACTTGAAATTCCATTTGATGGGTTTTGAAAATGTACATCGGGCAGCTTGCCCGATCATCTGAGTGGAGTTACCCCGAAAATTATTTCATATGAGATATATGTTATTAAAAATCAGATCGTTAACACTTTATATAAATGGAAATGCATTTTTTCTTTAAACAGGAAGCAGAGCAGCCCAGACTACCATCTCGGAGCAGAGCACCGAGACGAGTGTAAGTTGCAGTTCGTTTTGAATTAAAAAATGGGGGTAAGTCCTCATCATCTGAAACTTGATTTAAGGCCTGAAAGAACGGTAAGTCTGCCGTTACTTCCATAGCTAAGTACTGACTCGAATGAACTACAACAGCCTTGCGATTTTTGCCAGAATGTTTAGAAGCTTCTGTTGTCGGCTGTGAAGCTCTCTTGGCAGCCGTATTCGTGAAATTGAGATCGGAGATTCGCCGAGCAGCTTTCCCTCATCTGCACAGTCCTTTTTTGGACGAGTTTCACGGACTTAGACACTGCGATTCGGCAGGCGATGCAATTACACCAGACAGCTTGTCCGTCACGAAAGACTTTAGTATTGGCAATGTCCAAGTGTATGTTTAATAGATAATCAGACATCCTGTACCACACGCATCAATAGTTTTGAGTTGATTAATAACGGGCTGGCAGCCCGTTGTACATGTACACCAGACAGCTTCTCCGGCCACTGATTATTAAAATAAAATTTGTAGTAACGGTCAGGCTGACCGTTGTACGTTTACGAATTATACGTATCCGGAAGGTCATTTTCGTACAATACTACATCTCCCTTTTGGCCTTCGCTTTTCAATAGATCATTGGCTTCAAACAGTGAGTTGACAACCCTCACCTCTTTCTCTTCTCCTTTATCCGTTGCCTGAATTCCTCTCAAAATCGGTTTTGTTCGATCTTCACCTACAAGAATAGCTACATCAATTTCGGATTCACCAATTTGTCTGCCAAACTCTTCGTTTTTTTCTTCTTCTTTATCACCCAATTCAATCATTCCGGGTGTAATGATAAATTTTCGTCCCTGCTGAAATGAACTCAATACTTTAACCGCATTTTCTGCACCAACGGGATTGGAGTTAAACGCATCATCAATTATTACAAAACCATCGCGGTGCTTTAGCTCTAAACGATGTTCCACCGGCTCCATTCTTGATGCGGCAAGAGCGATGGTCTTCAGACGAATATCAAATTCGCGAGCTACGGCAGCACCAATCAGGAAATTTTGAATATTATGGCGTCCCAAAAGCCGGGTTTTAATTGTCTCGCTATCAACCTGTTTCCCATTCTCATCAAACCACTCCATCAGAAAGGATGTACCTTCAGATCCGGTTTGAATATTAGATGCACGAATCGATCCATCCCTTCCGACAAAAACGGTTTTAACATCATCCCGAAGATCAGCCATTTCCCGAACGAGAGGGTCCTCTCCGTTTAAAATCAACGTTCCATTCTCTTTCAATTCTCTGGCCAATGTTGCTTTTTCATACGCGATGATCTCTTGTGACCCAAATGTTTCAAGATGAGCAATTCCCACGTTGGTAATCACTGATATATCAGGCTGTGCAAGATCACACAACTCTTTGATATTGCCTTCATATCGAGCACCCATTTCCAGAATCAGAGCTTTGTGATTTGCTTCAAGCCGGTTGTTAATCACCTTACAAATTCCCATTGGCGTGTTGTAACTACCGGGAGTTGTACAGACACTCATTCGTTCTTTCAAAAAAGCATCGATCACAAATTTAGTGCTGGTCTTTCCATAACTGCCGGTAATCGCGATTACCTTGAGATGGGGCAGTGAAGCAATTTTCTTTCGGGCCTGTTTTTTAAAACCATTTTGAATGTAGAGCTCTACCGGTTTTAATATCCATCCGAAAATCCAGACAAAGGCGGGGATGAGTATATCAACCAATACCATTCCGAAACTCATAAAATAGGGTTCAAGCTCCACAAACGGTTCGGCAAAATCGCGGAGCCTTAATACCTGGTATCCCAGATCCATCAATAGATACCAAAGAAAAAACAGAACGATTACAATAGGAATGGAGAGCCTGAGCATTCTCGGCGTATAAACCAGCGGCTTTTTCTCTTTTTCTTCGCGATATTTTGACGTACCGGCAAACCAAAACAGGGCAAATATTCCCATTACAATGGCCCCCGCTGTTAAAGTGATTCTGTCGGCCAACAGATAGACCATCACCAAAATGACAACATTGAACAACAAATGCTCTATCGTAACTCCTTTCGAAAAAAGGTGTGTAGAAAACCACTGACGAAATTCATGAGTTTTGTAACCCACTTGCTGGAACATCTGCAGGTGGTACCGAAGGCGATAGAGTGAATGGCGAATAAAAACGGCGATCAATAAAAAAACAAAACCGTTTACCAGTAACGTATAAAATTCCAAATTCAGTAAATCGAAGATTAATAGATTATTAGCAGGTCGAATTAGATTCCTCAATCCTTTATATTAGCCAAGCCTGAGCTTTCACTGGTTCAAGTTTGTAACTTGTGCTAAGATAGTCCAGCTTACAAACTTGAACCAGCAAAGGTGTTAAAAATACCTTTCAGCTAAACGAATGTATAAGATATAAAAAACAGTCGGAAAGTTTTCGCGGAGAGCGGTTTTCCGTAACATTAATAAGTCCCCCGTATCAAAGGGTCTGAGTGGATATTCTCCCCTTGAGGGAGTATGGCGAAGCCGGGAGGGGTGTCTATCCTCCCGCTATCCGACAGCACAATCCAACCACTCCCAGCCCCTCCTTATCTAAGGAGGGAAAATTGGTTTCGAAAACATTACTTAATAACTCAAAAAATTAAACTGATGAAATTGATTATTCCCATGGCCGGCAGAGGAACCCGTGTTCGGCCTCACTCTCATACCACACCAAAACCATTATTACCTGTTGCAGGCACCATGATTGTAGAACGAATTGTGGAAACCTTTGGGCGCACACTCGATCGCACAATCGATGAGATTGTATTTATTCTTGGACCCGACTTTGGGCAGGAGATCAAAGACACCCTGAAGAATATGAGTGACCGGCAGAATGCCAAAGCAACCTTTCGTGTGCAGGAAGAAGCTCTGGGAACCGCTCATGCCGTTTATTCCGCAAAGGAAGATCTTGATGGCGAAGTGATTATCGTATTTGCCGACACAATTTTCGACTCGTATGACAAGGTGTCTGTTGAAGAAGCCGACAGCGTCATCTGGCTAAAAGAGGTGGAAGACCCGTCTCGATTTGGAGTAGCCGTTCATGAGGGAGAAACCATTACCGATTTTGTTGAAAAACCGAGTGAACCGATTTCCAACCTCGCTATCATTGGCGTGTACTATTTCAAAGAGGGTAAAGATCTGCAGAAGGAGATTCAGTATTTGCTCGATAACGAGATCAAAGGCCATGGCGATGAATACCAGCTTACGGATGCCCTGGACCGACTTCTAAAAGGCGGTAAAGTGTTCAAAAAGGCTACGGTTGATGAATGGCTGGATTGCGGAACTCTACCCGCATGGCTGGAAACGACCGGTGAAATCCTGAAGAAAGAGAAGCATGAATATGGTTCTTATGAAGATACCATCATCCACCCCCCGGTTTTTATTGGTGATGATGTGACGATTACCGGAAGTGAGATCGGGCCGAATGTAAGCATTGAAGCCGGTTCAACCATCCAGAATAGCACCATCAAAAGCTCCATCATCCAGGAGCAGGCTACCATTAAAAACTCCGATCTTGAGAAATCAACGATTGGAAAACATGCTCAAACCAAGCGTGCGAAAGGAACGTTTCACATTGGGGATCATTCGATAATCGATCAGAGGTAGGAACACCCGTATAAATATTTCTCGGCTGCCAAGTCCATCTTGGCAGCTGAATTTTATAGGAACCGACATCACACCGAAATAGAAACCTGGAATATTCATTCAAAAATCAGCCTGAAACTGTGCCGTTAACAAAGGAACAAAAGCAAATGCTGAAGATGAGTGAGGTTGATCTAAAAAAGGACACAACAATTTCTCAGGAAGAGTTAGATAAAGAAGATCTTTCATGGCTGAAAGCTCAGTTAGATGGACAAAAATAAAAAGCCATCAGTCAAAGTTATCGGAAGAGTGTTGATAGCTTTTTTTCGGTTCAAGTCTAAAATATACCTCCGATGAATGTGTTTACCTCTCTCAAATAAAATCATCCAGATCCCTGTTCTTATTCGCTCCTTCCAGCAGATCGTGAATATCATCATAGGGTTCTTCGGGTTCAAGGTGAAGAGTCACAATAGCATCACTATTTATGGCATCAATGAGCCTGCGTTCAAGTATTGTTGCATCATCATGAGCCTTTTTCAAACTCACATCCGCTTTAAAAACAATATGTAACTCAACCCATGTTGTCTGGCCCGAAGTACGATGGCGGAGGTGGTGCCAGCTATTAATAGTACCGGGCAGATTGTCTTTTAAAACATCCAGGAGTGCATTGTGTACGTCAGGATCTCTGGTATCCATAATTCCTTTTACAGAGTATTTAATAAGCTTGAACCCTTCATAAAAAATAAAGATTGCGATAGATATACTTACAATCGTATCGAGATAAATCCATCCAATCCATTGAATAAGCAATAACGTGATGATAACACCGGCACTTGTCCAAACATCAGTTAAAACATGTTTACCGTTACTTTTTACAATAACATTGTCTTCCTCTTTGCCAACTTTTCTGAGATAGAGCCCAAGAATTAGATTGATCACAGCTGCCAATCCAACCAAATATATGCCTGTATCCAGGTTCTGGAGTTCGAACCCAAAAATGAGATTATTAATAGCCAGGTACAGAATTGAAAATGAAGCAAGAATAATAACTGCACCTTCTACTCCTACGGATAAAAATTCGATTTTTTCATGTCCGTAAAGATGATCATCATCGGCTGGTTTCATGCTCAGAAAAAATCCATACAAAACAAAACCGACTGCAAATACGTGCACAACAGACTCGGCAGCATCTGACATTGCTGTGGTTGAATCTGTTAAATAATAGGCAACCATCTTGGCACACAGCGACAGAAAGGAGATCAAAAAACTGATAGTTAATGCTTTACGTACACGATTTTGATCTTGCATGGATTTAAAAATCAATTTTTATGTTCAATATTCAATATCCAAAGTTTAAAGTTAACTGAAACTTTAAACAATGAACCTCAAACCTCAATTAGTTCTGAATGCTTTGCTGAATGTTTTTATTTTTACAAGCTAACAAAAAACGAATGATTTTGATCGATATTCCTGAAAAACACCAAGCAATTTTTAAATCCATTGGCGAAGCTGCAGACTCATTGGATCAGCGGGTTTTTGTGGTAGGTGGCTACGTCCGTGATTATTATTTACAAAACCGGAATTCCGAGACTAAAGATATCGACTTTGTAACAGTTGGTTCCGGTATTCAACTTGCCAAAAAAGTGGCTGAGAGTCTTAATGCATCGAACATTTCGGTATTCAAACAGTTTGGAACGGCCCAGGTAAAATACAACGACCTGGATCTTGAATTTGTCGGGGCCCGAAAAGAGAGCTACCGCCGAAATTCACGCAAACCGATTGTTGAAGACGGTACGCTTGAGGATGATCAGCTTCGGCGCGATTTGACCATTAACGCACTTTCATGGTGCCTGAACCCTGATTCTTTTGGCGTTTTACATGACCCGTTTGAGGGAATCCGGGATCTTCAGAATGAGATTATCCGCACACCGATCGACCCGGAAAAAACATTTGATGACGATCCGCTGCGAATGATGCGTGCGGTCCGTTTTGCAACACAACTGGACTTTTCTATCGAGAATGAAACGATGGACGCCATCAAAAAGATGGCACACCGGTTATCAATTATTTCAAAAGAGAGAATTATTGATGAACTGAATAAAATTGTGATGGCTCCAAGACCATCCATTGGATTTACTTTATTATTGGAATCGAATTTACTGGATGAGTTTTTCCCGGAGATGGTAGAATTAAAAGGAGTTGATGAAAAAAAGGGGCAACGGCACAAAGACAATTTCTGGCATACTCTGAAAGTACTCGACAATGTTGCTGAGGTCAGCAATGATCTCTGGCTTCGGTGGGCGGCTATCATGCACGACATTGCTAAACCTGTTACCAAGAAATTTGTGAAAGGAACGGGATGGACGTTTCACGGGCACGATGCAGTTGGAGCTAAATGGGTTCCCCGAATCTTCAGGCGTCTTGGCCTTCCCCTTGATGACCGAATGAAATACGTTAAAAAACTGGTACGGCTTCACCTCCGCCCGATCGCTTTGGTATCAGATGAAGTCAGCGACAGTGCCATCCGCCGGTTAATCTACGAAGCTGGTGATGAAATTGACGATTTAATGACTCTTTGCCGTGCCGACATCACCAGTAAAAATGAGTGGAGAGTTAAAAAATATCTCCAGAATTTTGATCGGGTTGAAAAGAAGATTGAAGAGGTTGAAAAGAAAGATCGAATCAGGAAATGGAAAAATCCTATCAGTGGTGATGAAATTATGAACGTACTGGGTGTAAAACCCGGACCGATTGTGGGAGAAGTAAAAGAGAACATAAAAAATGCTATCTTGGATGGAGAAATTCCCAACGACCATGATGAAGCCTACCAATACCTGCTTCGGATTAAAGAAAAATTTCAAAATAAAATGGAGGATTAAGTCTCCCCTATTGAGAGGGGAAAGATTAAATCTCGTTCAGTGATTTGACGAGGGATGTGTTTTGTGAATTCAGCGATAGGCATGAACACACCCCTGTTTGTTTCGCTAAACGCTTCACAAACTGTCCCCTCTCAAGAAGGGAGATTTCAAAAATATTATCCTTATTTCAACTTACTTCTAACAATTTTCTGTATGGATTTTCATACCATTATCGGTTTAACTGCCGGATTTTGCACCACAATTGCATTTCTGCCCCAGGCTTTAAAAACCTGGAAAACCAAATCAGCTAAAGATCTGTCCTTAGGAATGTACTCTGTATTTTGCACAGGCATACTTTTATGGCTTACCTACGGAATTATGATTCAGGATATTCCTATCATTCTCACGAATGTTGTTTCCATGATTCTGGCATCAAGTATCTTATATTTTAAATTGAGTTTTAAAGACTAATTGAGCCTGTTTTATGTGGATAGCCAATTCGTACGCAAAAATAAATCTCGGACTTCATGTGTTGGAACGGCTGCCAACCGGGTATCATAATATTGAAACCGGGTTTTGCTTTATCGAATGGAACGACCGGTTTGAAGTGAAAGAGAGTGATTCATTCAATCTGAAACTTACCAATTACTCTATACCTACCGACGAAAATAATCTAATTACACAAGCGTACAACGCCTTCAATCGCTATATCGGACTGAAAAATCACTACTCGTTTAATATCAAAAAAAATATCCCGACAGGTGCAGGACTCGGCGGCGGAAGCAGTAATGCTGCATTAACTCTTCGGATGTTGAATAAACTGGAAAAAATCGGCCTTTCGGAAGAAGAACTGATCGATCTGAGCCGGGATCTTGGAGCAGATATACCCTTTTTTATAAAAGGAAAAACCGGACTTGGAACAGGATTAGGAAACGAAATTGAACCGCTTGATATACAGCCTGACGGATGGATTTTAACAATCTATCCCGATTTTGAATCTTCAACAGCAGAAGCGTATAAGAATTGCGAACCGAATCCAAATCCGGAGTTTTCCATCAAAAGAATTTTAACCGAGGAGGAGCTTGAGGAATGGCGGTATCTTCTTCAAAATGACCTTGAACCACCGGTCATTGTCCGAAATCACCTGATTGGAAATATTAAGGATCAACTTTATGATTTTGGCGCAGCCTATTCTGCGATGAGCGGAAGTGGTTCTTCAGTTTTTGGGATTTTTGAACAAGATTTTGTTGCAATTCAAGCCTACGAATCGTTTCATGATCTTGGATTCGCAACAAATTTAACGAAACCGGGATTTACACCCGATTATGGAATCTATCTAAAAGAAGTTTGAGCCAATATATCTAATGAATATCATTCTGAACTTTATTCACCAAAGGAGTCCTTGGGACAGAATCTCCTAATTCTAAACTCTCCGGGAGATTCTGAGCAGTCAAAAAATTTAAAACGACATAAACATTTAACTACATGAATAAAAAGAACAAAATTGACCCCCGCAGCGGAATGGATATTGATTCCTTCCGGGAAGATATCAAGCAACATCTTAAATATACCCTCTCTAAAGACAAATACTCGGCAACTGAGTGGGACAACTACCGGAGTATTGTCCTGGCCGTGATGGATCGACTTCATGAACGCTGGATCGATACACAACAAGGCTATTATACCGACAATGTAAAGCGTGTGTATTATCTCTCAATGGAATATTTAATTGGGCGATTACTGGACAACATGCTCATCAATCTTGGATTGCAGGATGTAGCTGCTGAAGCGATGGAAGATGTTGGCCTGGATTATGATGATATCCGGAATACTGAATGGGATGCCGGTCTTGGCAATGGTGGCCTGGGACGTCTTGCAGCATGTTTTCTTGATTCGATGGCTACACTTGGAATTCCAGCTACAGGGTATGGCATTCGGTATGATTATGGAATTTTTTATCAATCCATTCAGAATGGATACCAGGTTGAAAAGCCGGATCTCTGGTTGCGCTATGGAAATCCCTGGGATATTGTCCGCCCAAAAATTCAGTACGATGTTCCGTTTTATGGAAATTCACATGCCTACCATGATGAAGAAGGCGAACTGCAATTCGAATGGAAAAACACACATGATGTACTTGCCGTAGCATACGATACCCCTATTCCCGGATACAAAAATGATGTGGTTAACAACCTAAGGCTTTGGAGAGCTACCTCATCATCATCTATTGATCTGAAGAGCTTTAACCAGGGACAATATATAGATGCGGTACGGGATACACAGTTGAATGAAAATATTTCACGGGTTCTCTATCCCAATGACAAAATATTTGTGGGACAAGAACTTCGGCTGAAACAGGAGTTCTTTCTTGTAGCTGCGTCTATGCAGGATATTTTAAAACGATTCAAAAAAACTGAAGATGACTGGCGTAAACTGCCTGAAAAGATTGCCATTCAGTGCAATGATACCCATCCCAACCTGGCTATTCCTGAATTAATGAGATTTTTGGTAGACGAGGAAGATCTCTCATGGGAGTTGGCGTGGGATATCACAACGGAAACAATGGCTTACACCAATCATACGCTTCTGCCTGAGGCATTGGAAAAATGGCCGGTTTCACTGCTTAGAAATCTCCTGCCACGGCATCTCCAGATTATTTATGAAATCAATAGCCGATTCCTTGAAAAAGTGCAAGCCAAATCTGGAGATGACAGAGGCAAAGTCAGCCGTATGTCAATTATCGGCGAAGGAGAAGATCCCGTTGTGCATATGGCCCACCTGGGAATTGTAGGTTCACGAAAAATTAACGGGGTAGCAGCACTCCACAGCAAATTGCTTAAGAAAACACTGTTCCGTGATTTTTATGAGATGTTTCCTGAGCGGTTCACCAATAAAACCAATGGAATTACACCCCGGCGATGGCTCCGGCAGTGTAACCGCGGTTTTGCAGATCTGATTTCAGACAAAATTGGGGAAGGCTGGATTACCGATCTTGATCAGCTAAAGCAACTTGAAGAGTTTGCTGAGGACAATACGTTTGTGGAAAAATTTGTTGAGATCAAACAAGAAAATAAACAGCACCTTGCCGATTACATCAAAGAGAATCGTGATATTGATATAGATATTAACTCTATGTTTGATATCCAGATCAAACGGATTCACGAGTACAAGCGTCAGTTGATGCTCACACTTTATGCCATAACGCTGTACAATCGTCTCAAGGAAAATCCGGATTTAGACATTGTTCCGCGTACCATCCTTGTAGCCGGAAAAGCCGCACCAGGTTATACAATGGCTAAATTGTTCATTAAACTGATGAACGATGTTGGTGAAAAAATTAATAATGACAAGGAGATTAACGGTAAGCTCAAATTTATTTTCCTGGGCAATTACAGCGTCACACTGGCTGAGAAAATGATTCCTGCTGCAAACTTATCTGAACAGATCTCAACAGCGGGATTCGAGGCCTCGGGAACCGGGAATATGAAGTTCGCGCTGAATGGTGCTCTGACCATCGGTACTTTGGACGGCGCTAATGTGGAGATCAAGGAGGAAGTTGGAGATGAAAATATCTTCATTTTCGGAAACACGGTTGATGATGTGGATAAACTTCGACACCAGGGATACAACCCGTGGGAATTTTACGAAGGACATCCTGAACTGAAGAAAGCGATTGATCAGATTCGTGACGGATTCTTTAATGAGGATAAAAAGCTCTTCCACCCGATTGTGGACTCTTTACTCAACAAAGGCGATTACTTCCTTGTACTGGCTGATTATGAGGCTTACATCAATAAACAAGCCGAAGTGGATAAGCTTTACAAAGATCAGGATGAATGGAATCGAAAAGCGATCTTAAATACGGCTCGCGTTGGTAAGTTTTCATCTGACCGTACCATTCGGGATTATGCCGAAGAGATTTGGCGTGTTGATGTGGATCGGTAATTATCCAGTAGATTCTATTAGCCGTCTGACCGCTTGGAGCGGTCTGACGGCTATCTTAATCATGGAATTCCTCTGCGAAACCGCTCGCGTAGTTCAACGATGTAAATTCCTAACTCGTCGCGTACTTCCTTGCCGCGGCTGTAAAAATTCTGGAAAGTTTTTTGATCGAGGATCTTCTTATCCCTCATCTCCTGAAGAGCCGTGAGCACCCTGTTGGCAGCATTTAAACCTCGCTTGCAGTTGGCAATGTTCCCACCGATAAATTCCAATTCAAATCCCATCCCAAAACCACCAGCAATTTTAGCCGCCGGAATGATTACAGATTGTGCAAAGGCATTGATAGATTCATCATTTTTATTCTCAAACCGACTTTCAATCAGGTTAATGGAATCAATTGTAAACTGATAGGCTAACTGGTACACTGGCAGATTTTCTACACTGTCGAACTCTGTGGGCTCATAGCCTGTAACCTGTTTCCATTCCTCTCCCTCTTCAACAAAATTTACATCAAGGAATTCATCCCAATTCATTCATCGTCATTCAGTTTCATCCAACAGGTGATCCCACCCCATCTCTCTTGCAATAATATTGTCGCGATCAGGATGATTCCTGTATTTTTCTAAAAGACGAGAGTACTTTTCCGTCCGTTTATCAGCCTCTTTCATAAACTCTTCCCATTGGTATTCATCCCAAATTTCCGGTTCCTCATCGTCTTGAAATGAAGATAAATCATTAAAATCAGTCATAACAGGTGTTCTTTTTTGCTTTATTCTTTATCTGTATGAACCGAAATTTCGTCATTCCTTACAAAATTTGTTTATGGGGAGTCATTAGAAGCGGAGCGTCGGAACGAGTCAAAAAATGAATAACAAACAAGTGTAATTTCGGGCACAAGCGAGGACGCTTGCGCCATCATCCTTCAATTCTATTACTCCAGAACGAATCTAAATGTAATGGTACCCCACTGCGGTTCCTGTGGGGCGCCGGATGGAAGTCGTGAAAATCGCCAGCTTCGCAGGGTTCTCATCACTTCGCGCTCCAGTTCAGGGTTCATTTTTTTGAGAGGTATAACTCGCCCGAGTGAACCGTCGGGATGTACTTCAAAGCGAATCGTAATAACCGCTTCTTCATTGGTTTGATTGTCGGGCAGGGGCTGAACCATTGGAGTTCGGTTGAGTTCTCCTTCCCACTGCAGATCGTACGGAGCTGATTTATCGGGCGTATTCCCCGGACCCTGGTCCACATTAGGATCACCGGATGTACCACGCTCATCTCCACTGTTTTCCACTCCTTCCGTAATCTCTTCATCTTCCTGGGTTTGCGGGGGAACAACCTCCTCTATCACCTCTTCAGTCTCCTCCTCATTCTCAGGATTAATAACATCCGTTTCTGGTGTTTGAACGGTTTCATCATCCGGTACGTCCTCTTCCTGATCGGGCAGATCTACCGGTTTTGTAGTTTCTTCAACAGGGTTTTGAGGTGTTTCTACAGGCTGGGTAATTTCAGGATCTACTTCTTCAGGTTCAACTTCAGAGGGATTGGGACGGGTTGCAACCTGCTCATTTTGAACCTCTGACTGCTGGGCAAGCGTACCGCTCCTGAATTCTCCAAGAGTCACTTCCATAAAAGCCGCACGGTTCATGTTGGGTTCAATTGTATAAAGAAGAGCGATGATAAGGAGCACAATATGAATAGCTCCCGTAATAGCTATTCCAAAGCGGTCTTCTTCATCGATATGGTTCTTTATCCAATCAACCATCAATTCTAATTTCTCTCGGTTGCCATTATAATATTCATATTCAGTGCTTTCCCGATATTCATTGCGCGAACGGCATCATCAACCCTCGCATCACGATCGGCACGTACTACTAACGAAGCTCCGGGCTTTTCCTGATATGCCTGCCTGATAGCATTTGATAATGAAACGCGGTCAACCTGGTTTCCATCCACAAAAAAGTTACCCTCAGGTGTTACAGCAACGGAAATTTGCTGCGATTGCGAACTCACACTCGATTCAGCTTGAGGCACATTCACACGAATTCCGAAATTTGTTACAAACGAGGATGTCAACAGGAAAAAAATCAGGAGTAATAGAATAATATCTGTCAGGGATGACTGCGAGAACATGGAGAGCGGCTCCATGACGTTCCTGTCTTCACGAAAATTCATCTTAAGCCTCCTTTTCCTGGCGTTTATTATTTGAAGGTGCCTGGAGAAGATCTACGAAATCGGCAGATGCATTTTCAAGTTCAAAAATCATGCGATTAATTTTACCAAGCAGGTAGTTGTAAAAGCCATAAGCAATAATTCCTACTATCAGTCCGGTTGCTGTGGTAATAAGAGCTTCCCAGATTCCACCTGCCAGCACGCTTGGATTTACATTTCCCTGGAGTGACTGGATATCCATAAATGCACGAATCATCCCGGTTACAGTTCCCGTAAACCCGACCAGCGGAGCCACACCAGCAATAGTTGCCAGCCAGTTCATTCGTTTTTCAAGAAGAAAAATCTCTTTTTTTCCTGCATGATGTATCGCATCCTCAATAGTGCTTATGGGGCGTCCTAACCGGCGAATACCGGATTTCAGGATTCTCGCCAGTGGCTTATCAAACTGTTCGCAGTACTGGATTGCCCGTTCCTGGCTCCCTGATTTTAATAGTGTTTCAATACTGTTCAGGGTTTGATTGATATCCATCTTAGAATTTTCAACTGTTCTCCATCTCTCTGCAATAACATAAATGGCAGCTATGGATAACAGAAAAAGCGGAATCATCAAGATGCCGCCCTGGGACAGGATATCAAAGAAGGACATGGTAGCATCCTCCTGTAACATTTCAGCAAGTGTATCGGCTTCTGTTGGCTGAGCCTGGAGTAGAAAAATGTAGATGATATTCATGAAGATTCTTAATTAATACGTATTCTTTGGATGAAATTTTGAGTGTTATAAGGTGCCGGCAGCTGTGTAGCAGCTTCTTGCGCATTCCCAAGTGTTTCAAACTGGCCTACGCTAACGCGCCAAACCTGGTTCTCATATACAGTTCTTGAGGATACAATGACCCGGTAACCGTCTGCCCGAAGCTGTTCGGCAGTCTGCATTGCGTTGTTTTCGTTTCTGAATGAGTGTACAACGATGGAGTAGCCGTTATTTGCTTCCTCAATAATTGTTCCTTTTAAACCATACATGGGCTGGTCGGTCTCTGTAACTGAAACACCTGTGCCTGATAGGATCTCATCATCTGTACTCTGATTCGAACCGGCTTGTTCCGAAGTTCCCTGGTTTCCAGACGCCATCTGTTGATTTGGAGCAGTTTCACCTCCACCTGATTGAGACTCTTCCGGATTCAATTGTTCCGCGCCTGTATCATTACTTTCATTTACGCCGGATTCCATCTGGTTTGTCGTAGGAGAAATTGTCTCATCCATGCTTTGCGACTGGGTTCCTATATAGTAGAAATAGCCACCAATAAGAACAGCAATAATAACAATTGCGATTAAAATAAATACACCGGTATTATCTTTTTTCTTAACCGGTTCCCTTGTGGCGGGCTTAATATCTTCAATTTTTGTCCTCTTCGTCTCCTCTTCTTCTTCAACCGGTTCTTCAAGTGGTTCAAGTGCTTCATCTGAAAACGGGTCAGATATAAAATCAACATCTGCTTCCTCTTTTTCTTTGGTGTCGTCTTCTTCACTCTCAAAATCAAAGGGCGATTCGTCCTCTTCTGCAGGCTTTTCAGCTTTTTTAGTCACCTCTTCCGGTTCTCCAATATCATCAGTCTCAGGCTCCTCAAAAGGAGTGGTAAACGGATCATCTTCATCTTCTCCTTCCGTCTTATCCACCTCTTCATCAACCTTCTCTTCAGTATCTTTTTCAACAGGAATAGAGGTGTCCCGTTCAGGCTTCAGTTCAACAGGTTTCATACCGGCGTACTTAAAACTAATTTCGGTACTTAATTCATCAGCCGGATCAAACCGCAACTCTCCCTCTTCATCAAAATAAAACAGACCAAACTCTTTAATCTCTAACGCCTTACCCCGTTTTGCAGCATCTAAAATCCGCTCAATTAGCTGATCTAACTGAGTTTTAATTTCTTCTTCATTCATGCTGGTTTTTTCAACCAACAGTTCAACAAGTTGCTTCTTATCAATTGTCATAAGAGATCCTGATATTTGATTTAAATTCAAGAACATCTTCCGGCGGCATCATCACAACTTTTCCATTATCGTATGTTTTCTGATGTTGTTCTTTATGAACAACTTCAAATTGCCCTAACCCCTCCAGTTCAACACGGTTTTTGTTGACAAACTGCTCTCTCATTACATCTTTAAACGCTATTAAGAATTCTCTGTTCATAAATGTTTAAAATAGAAAGGTCAAACCAACATAGCCCTGGAATCCGCGTTCCTCGTATCCTTGCCAGAGTTGATAGTTTTCATTTAGTAAATTAACAAGTTTGCCGTATACACCGAATTGATCGGTTAAAGATAACTCAAAACGTCCGCCAATCAACAAGTAAGAATCTAAGTTTGCACCATTATGATCTTGCCTGCCGCCTGCAAATTCTCCCCATCCCTCCAGCAGGAGACTATCTTTAGGACGAAAAGACAATGCCGCATTTATTCCAACTGTTTCTGTATAAGGAATTCGATCATCATTCGAAAGTGTTGGAATTTGCCAATAACCATCGGCACTGAACCAAAGCACATCAGGCTTCAAATCCTGGGTAAATGCTCCGTAAACTTTGAAAATCGTGGCATCCCGGAATTCTGCAGAATAATAACCGGCATCAATGTCTGCTATCCCCATCGGTTGGGTTTCACGGCTATAATAAAGATAATTTCTTATATCCTGAAAAGAAGCTCCACTTACAATCTTGGTTCCATAAAATGGCTCCATTTCCAGTTCTCCAAGCGCCTGCATTTCATATTGATGCTCTATCGTAGAATTTACATTAAAAAACCGATTTTCGCTTCGGAGTTCTGAATAGGTTTTATACGAGGGAGCAGCAGACAGTTCTGCATTAATCTCCAGTCCCCGAAACAAGGTATGCTTAATTTGTGCTTTTGGGGCAAAATAAACAGTGAAATCATTCAGATCATCGGTTACTGCACTTGCCCCAATGCTTACCTGAACATCCGTCTTATAGTTAAAAAGACGTTCGTAGTTTGCAGAAAGAGTACTTACAGACCATGTATAGCTATCTGAAAAAAGAGGACTTGTTGAACCAACTTCGGCATCAAGATTTAAAGAATGAATTTCATAGAGATGATTTCCAAGCCGTGAATATGCAGCCTCAATAGCACCTCCCGCCTCCATAGCTGTTTCCTCAAAGGCACTCAAGCCGGATGTGGTAGAATACTCATCAAAAAAACCACTTGCTGAGATATTCGTTCCTGTCAGAGATGTAGATGCAACATCAACATCAGCCGAGCCATTAAAGCCAAGTCGTGTGATTTTTGTGTTCGTATTCAGCAGATCTTCAATGTTCGAATCTAATTGTAACTGGTGATTAAAATCAGAGATCGCCCCGGCTCTCAAAATCAGGTTGGTCCGTTCAGAAAGGCGATTGAAAGACTTTAGTGTGGCATCTGCAAACCTGTACGAAGTGTTCACCGATTCATCGTGTCCGTCGGATGATGTAAAATGGAGGTCCGTTGAAATCCAGTTACTCTCACTGAGTTTTGCGGTTGCAAATGCATCCACTTCCGGGGTGATATAGTTACCCACACCGGCTCGAATAAATGCATTTTTAGGCGACGCATAATCGAGCATATCATACTCCGGAGGATCCGGCCGGCTTAGCTGGTCTATTGGCAAGTTAGCAACAACAGTCTCCTCATCTTCAATAAACGGCATGCGATTGGGATCAACCTGGAAAACCCGGGGACGGGGATTAAATCCCAAAATAGGTTGACGCCGCAAGCCCGGAAACTGCGCCTGAAACTGGCTTCGAATTTCAATATCCTGCGGGTTGATCTCCGGCAGCAATGACTGATCTTGATCATTCTGGGTTTGCTGAGCAAAAACCTGACTACAGCTTAACAGAGAGCTTAATAAAACGATTCCAATGATAATGCCTTTCTGCATAGTTGAGATGATTCTATAGGCTTTAATACAATATTGCTGCAAATACGAGCTCATTGAATATATAACTTTTAAAGATACGATTTGTTCGGGGAAAATTTAACAAGTATCCACTTCAGACGTTTATAAGTGTATAACAGTTTATCCTCGTCAGGTAATTTAAACAAGTATCCGTATCAAGCATTTTTAAGTGTGTAATACTTATCCCACCACAAAGAGAGTGGCCCGATTAACAAGACCGATAAAATTGTTGCTGCATGAGTAACTGTAGCATATGTAAGTGCTTCAACTAAAGGTATTTCATACAAAAGGTGTAAACTTTGCTGAATAAACAGGTGGTACGATCCCACTGCACCTGGCGTAGGTACACTCACTCCAATCGTTGAAACAACAGTAATTACAATACCATCGCTGAATGTAAGTCCATAGGCTTCTTGCATGCTCATCATATAAAACGGCAAATAGGTCATTAAAATATAACCGATCCAAATACCTGCTGTGTATAATAAAAATGCAGGCCAATGCTGGATTCGCCGGAGCGATATCATCCCTTCACCAAAAGATTTTGCTGCTGCTATAATCTTTTCAAGTACCGGGTTTTCTATGATCTTTTGCTGATCCAGGAAAATCATAAATTTGTAAAACAGAACCATGCCAATTCCAATGACAATAAATACAATGGGAATCCAGATATATTGTTCCCACGACCAGTTTTCTACACCAAACACGGTTTGAAGGATTTCAAAATCGCTGACAAGCAGAAATGATATCACCAGGATTAAAAAAAACATCGTCAAAAGATCAAAAAAACGTTCCGCTACAATTGTACCAATCAGGTTTCCGCTGCTTATGCCCTCTTTCCTGGCCACATACACCGGCCTCGAAATTTCACCTAATCGCGGTACAAACGTATTCACAACATACCCAAGCATCACACCTGCAAACAGGGTTGACCGGTTTATTTTATGCCCGTGATCCACAAGGAGTAACCGCCAGCGTTCTGCCCTCAGGTAATGGCTCAAAATCAACGTTATCACAAAAAAGGGGAGCCAGTAGAAGGTTACACCGGAAATTTTATCCCATAATTCGGCAAACTCAACATTTCGAAAAGCCAGCCACAGAAAGAGTCCGCCTATCAGTATGGAACCGGTAATTTTAAGCAGCTTAGATTTCATCAGGAATCGTGGCGTAAATCGATCTCCTCTGCATCCTCGGGATACTGAAATTGAAATATCTCAGGAGTTTTTGGGATAAATTCTCCCTGGTTGAATGTAGTAATCAGCTCATTTTCCACCTGATCGATCGCAACAATTCGGGTTGGTATTCCGGATGGATTCAAAAAGATAGACACGCGCATAAAAATAGAGAAGGGATCATCTGATGTTAATTCTATAACAGTTTCATTCTCTTTTTTATGCTCTTCAACCGAGTACGAATCATCCACACCCTGAAGCATTCTTGAGGGAGCAAAATCGTCTTCCTCCTCAATATAATCACTGGTAATTACCCTGTTCTTTGTACTGTCGTACACTTTTGAAATTTCGCCGTCCACCAGCATAATGCTTTCACCACTGCGCATTTTATACTGCTCCTTGCCTACCCAGATGGCACCTTCTGTTACTTGCTGATCTCCCGTAAATGTATCGTTGTATTCGTGTACAAAGTTGGATTTGAATACAAGTTCATTCTCAAATTTTTGCTTCAACTGATCGAACTGAGGTGTACCCTGTGCAAATCCAATAGCTGGAGCCAGGACAAAAATCAGCAGGAGAATTGTCGGTTTAAATGCCAAGTTCATCAAATATCTCATCCAGTTCCTCTTCTTCAGAAATTTTTACGTCGCGTGCAGTACTTCCCTGAAACGGCCCGACTACCTCGGCATTGTATAACTGATCAATAATTCTGCCGGCTCTGTTGTAACCGATCTTTAATTTACGCTGCAGAAGCGATACGGAGCCCTGCTGATGCAGAACCACAAGTTTGGCAGCCTCCTTGAAAAGCTCATCAATCTCATCCAGAGGATCGGGAATTCCGGGTTCCTCTTCCTCGATAACCGGCAGGTGAAATGGTTTTTTATACCCTTTCTGATTTCCGATATAAGAGGTGATTTTCTCAACCTCTGTCGTTGAAACATACGCATTCTGAATTCGGGTCATCCCCGCTCCGTTTGAGAACAGCATATCACCGCTACCCACAAGCTGATCGGCACCCCCTGTGTCGAGAATTGTACGCGAATCCACTTTTGAAGCTACCTGGTATGCCATTCGCGCCGGGAAATTTGCTTTAATCGTTCCCGTAATTACATTCACTGACGGTCGCTGTGTTGCAACTACAAGATGTATTCCAACAGCCCTGGCAAGCTGTGCAATTCGGGCAATAGGCTCTTCAATCTGCTTGCCGGCGGTCATCATCAAATCGGCCAGTTCATCAATCACAACCACAATATACGGCAGGTGGCGGTGCCCGAGATCCTCTTCAAGTTCGCCGTTATCAAATTTTTCATTGTACGCTTTTATGTCGCGAACCATCGCCATTTTCATTAGATCATAGCGCTCGTCCATCTCTTTGGTAATACTTTGCAGAGTTTCGAGAGCTGTATCTGTATCTGTGATAATAGGTTCCTCTGTGCCCGGCAGAAAAGCCAAAAAATGATTTTGAATATTTCTATACAGCGAAAGCTCGATTTTCTTCGGATCTATCAGAACAAATTTCAGATCATCCGGGTGACATTTATAAAGCAGACAGGTGATAATAGTATTAATTCCCACCGTTTTACCCGATCCCGTGGCACCGGCTATCAATAAGTGAGGCATTTTATTGAGGTCGACCATAAATACTTCATTCTCAATTGTTTTACCCAAAGCAATTGGAAGTGCATAATTGGTCTCTACAAATTTCTTGGTGTTCAGAACGGTTTTTATAAAAACCGTCTCGCGAGTTTTATTCGGTACTTCAATACCAACTGCCGAACGTCCAGGTATGGGCGCCATAATCCGCAAACCGTGGGCGGCTGTTGCCATCTTCAGATCGTTCGCATAACTCTGAATCTTGCTGATTTTTACATCAGGGGCCGGCTCAATTTCATACAGTGTAACTGTTGGCCCCACAATAGCATTGATACTCAGAATCTCAATTTTGTGCCGCTTCAGTTTCTCGAGAATAATTTTTTTGTTGATTTTGATCTCCTCGAGATCCACATCATTTCCCTCATTCGGGGGAGAATCCAACAGATCAACCTGCGGAAATTTATATTTGATAACGGGAACTTCCTTAGCCTTCTGCTTATTTTTTCGATCCAGCTCTTTTTCATTCGCTTCTTCATCCCCCTCCCCAACAATCACCGAGATCTCTACATCGTCGTCTTCAGATTTTGGATCAACTTCTGAATCTGTGGCTCGTTCAAGAACGGCTCTGGGTGGTTTGCCTTCAAGATCTGCACTCTCTTTCTTGCGTTCCAGTTCTCGTTTGCGGTCAGCCTCCTGCGATTGTTCAACAATCTCATCAATCGTCCGCTCCCGCCGCTCTTCTTCTCTCTGAATTGAAGAATTTCTCTTCTGAACTTCTTCAGCCTTCCGCCGCCGTTCTGCTTTCGTTTGAGGTTTTGGAGAGCTTTGAACTTGAGTCTGCGGACTTTTTTCTTTTTTTGATTTTAAGCGATTTAAAAAATTGAAGGAAAAGTTGGGCGACCAACCCTGAATCCGATCAATGCTTTTCTGAATATCGCGATCAATCAGGATAAAAAGGGAGACAAACAAAAGGACAAACAGGATGATGATGGACCCGATTCCAGTCAGATTTTGAAGCACACTTGAAAAATAGATTCCCGAGTTTCCGCTCCATGCTGTAGAATATGCCTCATATCGGGTATAAAACCAGCCTACCGTTGTTGATATGAGAAATATCATCCATAACCCATAGGTAACAGGCCAGGCCATATCTTTTACTTGTTGCTGTCTCAGAACTATCCAGCCAATTGAAAAAATAATGACCGGGATTAAAATGCTTACATAACCAAAAAGCGTGTTTACAAAAAAGTAAGATATGTAAGCTCCAAATACCCCCAGCCAGTTATTCACGCGCAGTGCCGCCCCCTGGTCCACCTGAAGTAAACTATCATAGGAAAGCGATTGCACGATGGCGTAGTCGTCCGGGTGATAGGATGCAATACTGAGCAGCAGAAGCACAGAAATTGCCATAATCAGGATTCCGGTTATTTCCATTTTCCGGGAATAATCGAAACCTTTAAACAACGTATTTGAACCTTTTTTAGCCATCTGTAAGGGTAATCATCCCCTCTTTAAGTCGCGGAAGCATATCAGTTATATCAACCTGGCAACAATAATCAATATCACTTGTGCCAATGATATCCTTAAGCCGCATTGCATGATTTGATTGGTGAATTACTGTTGATATATCATCACCATATTTATCATATAAACCAAATGCAACTTTTGCACCATCCCTGGAGTCGTTTGTTAAATTGCCATCGCCCAGCAGATGTATAATATTGCCAGCCAGCAGCATATCTTCAAACGCCAATCTACCTTTCCAGCCGGCACACACCAAAACAACATCGTTTTCCTGGGTTTTCAACTCTTCAACAATAGCCCCCACGTTCAGAAAAGAGGCTATAAAGGTCTTAGAAGAGCCAAGAGATTTTTTAATTGCTTTTGTACCATTTGTGGTATTAAAAATAAGATTCTTGCCTTCCACAATCTCCCTGGTGTACTCGAGGGGTGAATTGCCAAGATCATATCCTTCAATTTTCTCACCATCTTTTTCTCCGCATAGCAGGTAATTGTCGGAATCTACATTTTGTGCAATCTTACTTGCTTCGCCCATATCTCCCACAGGAATTATGGCTTTGGCACCATTCATAAAAGCCGATACAATAGTAGAAGATGCCCGGAGTACATCAATAATGACAACTGTTTTATCTCTCAACTCATCTTCCTGAAATGAGTGTAAAGAGTAGAATACATCTAATTTTTTTAGATCAACCATCTGCAATATTTCTTATTTATCTATTTAAAAAAGGAGGTTTAACGACGAGAGCCGGCACCTGATCTTTCCTGATCTTTATGAATATTTTTTCGCTTTCTACAGCTTTTTCTGTTTCTATGTACCCCATTCCTATCCCTTTATCTAAAGAGATGGAAAGTGTTCCACTTGTTACAGAACCGATTTTTGAGCCAAAATTATCTCGAATTTCATAACCGGCCCGGGGTATTTTTCTATCCTCCTGTAGTTCAAAGCCCATCAGTTTTCGGGGAACTCCCTCCCTTTTCTGCTTTAACAAACGTTCTTTACCGATAAAATCTCCTTTATCAAATTTAGTCAACCAGCTCATTCTTGCCTCTATTGGAGTTGTATCCTTACTGATATCATTTCCATATAAAGCATATCCCATCTCCAGCCTCAGGGTATCTCTGGCTCCCAGGCCTGCCGGTTCTATATCAAACTCTTCACCAGCATCTAAAATTTCGTTCCAGACTTTTTTAATATCAGCTTTCCCGGTATCTATATACAATTCAAAACCTTTTTCGCCGGTATAACCGGTTGATGAAATAATTATCCCCTCTTCACCGGCAACTGTACCTTCTTCAAATGTGTAGAATCGTATCGAACCTGCATCGGTACCGGTTAGTTTTTGCAAAATATCAACAGATTTCGGGCCTTGAAGTGCAATCAATCCTAACTCCTCCGACCGATCCTGTACGTCAGCCTCCGTTTTATTCTGGCTCTGAATCCATTCAAAATCTTTATCAATATTCGAGGCATTCACAACCAACATATATTTTTCATCCTCCAGCATATATACCAGCAAGTCGTCAACAATTCCGCCATCCTCGTAACACATGGCAGAATATTGTGCTTTGCCCGGCTTCAACACAGATGCATCATTAATGGTTACTTTTTGAATGAGCGACAGTGCATCTGCGCCGGAAATAAATATCTCGCCCATATGTGATACATCAAAAAGGCCTGCATGTTTCCTAACGGCATTATGCTCCTTTTTTATTCCTGCATATTGAACAGGCATTTCAAATCCGCCAAAATCTGTCATTCTTGCGCCAAGATTCTCATGCTCTGAGTGTAGCGGTGTTTGTTTTAACATTGTTTCGGATTGCATATTTCTGAGAACTCCTATGAAAGTTATTTTAAACTTCTACTGTCTTGTAACCTGTTTCTTTGTTTTAAGAAGCAGAATGAATTCCTGATTCATTATTTCATTCAATTTGTAAAACGTCTCATTTTCTAACGATCTATCTCAAGTTAACCAATCTAAAAATCTTATAACAACTTATTGAAACGAGCGGGTTGAATATACCGTTTAGTTTGCATGTTAATCTACTTATCTTTGAAAGGTAAAAACTTTAAGACTTAAATAGTGTTTCTAAGAAATCGTCAATCTCTGCGTTTCACCCGTTCCAGAAATTCCCGTGCACAAGTTGTACACTACGCTTTTTCGGTGTTCGCGTGTGCTGACATTGATGTTTTCTCAGGACACTTTGATTTTTCTTACAAACAATAAATAAATTTATGTCTATCCACAAAGAAGAGGTAAAGAGTGCTCTCTCCCAGGTATTGCATCCAACCTATAATAAAGACCTGATTACACTGGACTTAATACAGGATCTTGTTACACAGGATAAATATGTGGCTTTTACACTTGAGCTTCCTAAAAAAGACGACCAACTGGCCAATAAGCTTTCGAGTGACTGCGAAACGGCCATTAAAAAATTTATTGACCCGGAAGCCGTGGTTGATATTACCGTTGGCATTAATATTTCAAGACAGCGAGAGCTTGAAGGAGATGACCAAAATGAGCAAAAACAGCAGCAACAGAATGAGCAGCCGATTTTACCCGGTGTAAAAAATGTAATTGCTGTGGCATCCGGCAAAGGCGGTGTGGGTAAATCAACAATCGCTGCTAACCTGGCCGTTGGTATTGCCCAAACGGGTGCAAAAGTGGGATTACTGGATACAGACATTTATGGTCCAAGTATTCCAACAATGTTTGGTGTTTCTGAAAGACCCAACATCACAACGCAAAAAAAGCTTGTACCCATTAAAAAACATGGAGTCCATTTGGTTTCCATGGGATTTTTGGTAGACCCCGATCAGGCGATGATCTGGCGCGGCCCTATGGTAACCAGTGCGGTAAAACAGTTTATGCAGGAAGTGGAGTGGGGAGAACTGGATTATTTGATCCTGGACCTTCCGCCCGGAACGGGAGATATACAGTTAACAATTGTACAAACCGTACCACTGACGGGTGCCGTTGTTGTTTCCACACCACAAAACGTAGCATTGGATGATGCCCGTAAAGGGGTTGCTATGTTTGGCAAAGTAAATGTGCCGGTGTTGGGAATCATCGAAAATATGGCCTACTTCGTGCCGGAAGATATGCCCGAGAAGAAGTACTACATTTTTGGCAAACATGGAGCCCGAAATCTTGCAAAAAAACTGGAGGTTCCGTTTTTAGGCGAAGTACCTCTTCGCGATAATGTTCGAAAAACCAGTGATTCCGGAACTCCCATCGTTGCAGACGATCCGACCTCGGCGTCGGGAATTTGTCTGAAAGAGATCGCCAACCGTGTTCAACAAATACTTGCTGTACGCAAACAGGAACAGGGCGATACGGAGAAAATTGATATTAAAATTCGTCCATAAAGATCTCTGATTTCCTGTAGCATGGCTGAAAATTCACCTCAAAAACAGAATAAATGGAGACGCTCCCTCATAGAGTGGGGAGTTTTGATTTCCATTGTTCTTGTTCTATATCTGACCGGTTTACATACCCAAGTAATCGGTACATTGCAGAGAGGCCTTTTGGCTACCGGGCTCATCAAACCGGATATTCCGGAAGAGATGGCTAATGCTGAATTAGCAAGTCTCGATTTTTATTTCAAAGACCAAACCGGAACTGTACGCTCACTCAGAAATTTTGAGGGAGATCTGATTTTTATGAATGTTTGGGCTACATGGTGTCCGCCGTGTATTGCAGAAATGCCTTCAATAAACTCTTTATATCAGGATTTTAAAGATAATGAGAATATCTCGTTCATTATGGTATCCATGGATGAAGATTTTTCAAAAGCAGAAGAGTTTATGGAAACCAGAGGATATGACTTGCCTATCTATCACTATCAAACAAGGGCTCCGGGAACCTATCAAAGTTCTGCAATTCCAACTACTTATGTCATCTCACCTGAATCTAAAATTGTTTTGGAAAAGCAAGGATTTGCAAAATACGATACAGAAGAGTTCAAAACTTTTTTGAGGAAATTGGCACGGTAAACCTAAAGTCCAACGGTTAAATATAGAGAGGACTTACCCCATTTTTATGATGTAAAATTGTTGTACATGCCTTGTTCTTTTGTCTTGATCCGCCGGTGGTCGGAGATTCTACAAAAGAACGAAAAAATCACCATTTCCACTTGTTAAAGATCTTAAACTACTGTTATTTATTACTTTAAATTACTTAAATTTAAAATTTTGGGGTAACTTATCTTAAATATAGAGGGATGAGATCCACTATTATTTGATTGCAATCATCTAACTGTAGCAGTAGAAAACGAATAGCATAAATAAAAAAAGAACCGGAACACATCTTTATAACTTTTCGGTTTGAAAGAGTTATGAAAGCGAAGCCGCGGCAATTTTTCGGCTTCAACGCCAATCCCGCCGTAGCGTTCTTAGCATCTGTGCTCATTTGTAATTAGCACAATTCCGCAACATTTGTCAATACCCGTGGGTAATTATTTTTCCACAACTTTTCCACCGGGATATCCACATTTTTTGTGGATAACTTCCGGGTTAGCTTATCTCACATACATCAACTTACCGGATTTTGCCACTCCGTTCACCACTATCCGGTAGATATAAATTCCACTGGAGAGTCCGCTCATATCGATAGATTCGGCATATCTGTTTGCGTTAAGATTGGCATCCACAATGGGTTGTAAATGCTGCCCAGACATTGTAAATAAGTCGAGCTTAACGTGAGAGTTCTCCGAAATGGCAAACTCTATAATCGGCATAGCTGCATTGTAAGAGTTGTTCACCACAAAGGGATTCGGGTAGCTTTGATTCAGCTCCACCACCTGGCCTGACTTCAGGGATTCGCCCTGTAAAGAGATTACAAACGGTGAGGGCAGATTGCTTGCGTCGTGAGAAATGGACAGACTCCCCTGGTGCCTGTCATCCTCGTTAGGAATGTAGTTGATAGTAAACTCCTGTGAAGCACCGGGTGTGATAGAAAAGCTGGTGTTCCCTGAGATGGAAAACTGATCACTATTTACCGAAACAGATCCCGTAAGAGTATCTTCGGCATCCTCTCTGTTTGAAATTAAAAGTGTGGCCTGTTCCGTTTCCCCGGAATTCAGTACACCAAAGTTCAGATTTGTTTGATTCGTCACAAGAATACCGGATTGAATAAAGTCGATACAACCCTCACCGAGCGGCCAACCCATATCACTCAATACGCCACAAAACAGAGGGCCGGGACTATGAACAGCAAATGTTCGGTCGATAAACGGCAACATCAGTGCATTAATAGATTGACGAAATGTTGCCTGATCGAAATGGGAATAGCTGGAACCTTCATCAAAGGGATCGGGAGAGTATAATTTGGCACGGTCGGGGCCCGGCCCGCTTAATGTTCTGTTTGCATCCTGACCATCAAAAAAGATACCGCCCCTCTCTCCGGTCAGAGCACTATATAGTTTATTTGAAGGATTTGGATAGGTAGAGGTATTGATCAGTTCATTGAAATCTCCATCAACAGTAAAGCGGTCATAAATAAGGGGATTTACCTCGTTGTTCCCTATACCCCATTCTGCCCTGTTTGTATCGTTATTGCCATCCATACTGCCCAGGAATCCAAGTCCGTGGCCGATCTCATGAAGAACAACCGTCACAAAATCGGACCTGTTTTCAGGCACTTGAGCATCTGTCCCAAAATACCAATCCTCGAAATCGCACTGTACGTTCATTTCAATGTCGTACTCTACATCATCCAGTTGCTCCCGAATGGCCTGGCCTGTTAAGGCACTCAGTTGAGCGAGTGTGTACCATGTATCATCAATAATTGCTGAATTATTGCTGCCTACCTGTACAACCTGTGGTGACCTTGCACTCCCCAATATATTCTCCTCCAACTCTATCCAGCTGGCATTTACTTTAATGGGAACATCAGATGAGATATGCTCCGACCAGATCGACAGGGCGAATTCAAACGCGGTGATAGCTTGCTGCGGCCACTCTTCACCATTGCAAGAACTAAAGTAATCGACCTCAAAGTTCGATTGTGCTTTATTCCTGATCCTCTCTAAAACTTCTTCGTTTGACTGAACAAAAAAGTGAGCGTTGATATTGGTAGACGGCAGTTTACAAACATGCTTTCCAGCGCGGGAATCAATGATTTCGAACTCAACAGCAGGAATACCCTGAGCCTGCAACAGGGTAATAATAAAAACCGGACAAAATAGAATTAGAATAAAAAGTTTCCTGAGCATCTGTTTACAATCTATACTGTTTGTCCGGGATCAATATCTGAGATCTAAAAAAGTTGATACCGAATGTTCGCAATTAATTAGCAATCCTTCAATTTAAAAAACCAAAAGGATTCTTGATGTTACAAGATTTCGTGGTAATCTCAGAATTTTTTCGCTTTTAAACGAACCCGGTTTGTTTTCAGTTTATCAAGTATAAATGAACTACCTCGGGGCAGAGCTTACGAGGTTTCAACTTATAATCCATAATTTTTTAAAAAGTATGAGCTTTTTTGTGAGTGTCCCCCTTCAACCTGTGCAATGAAGCCTTGGCGTAGTTGTAAGAGGGCAATGGGGAATGATCAATCTCCCCTTGAGGGGAGCACGGCTTTAGCCGGGAGGGGTGTAATGCCTCAGAACCAAGGTTTGAATACAAAACGTAGAAAGTCATCCCCCTGCTCGCTCCGCTCGCTTTCCCCCTTCAAAGGGGGACTTTATTTTTTTCCGACCCAGAAGGTTGGGAAATTTAACCACTTTAGATTAATCTGAACTTCTTATATCAATCCACAAAAATCTAAAACCACAACCGATGAATTCAAAAATAAAAAGATCAACACTGTCTAACATTGGCGGACTGATATTCTGGGTTGGAATCTGTTATTTCGTAGCCTGGACGGGAGCACAGGTTTCGCCGGGTATTGCCTCCCCTGAATGGTATAATGCGTTAAACAAACCATCCTGGAATCCACCGGCTTGGATTTTTGGACCGGTCTGGACTACACTATACACATTAATGGGTATTGCTGCATGGCTGGTTTGGAAAAAATTTGGTTTTCAATATGCAAAATCCGCATTGACAGCGTTTCTCATTCAACTGATACTGAATGGTCTTTGGTCTCAACTCTTTTTTGGGCTGAAGGTGCCGGGCTGGGCATTTGGAGAAATATTTCTTTTGCTGGCTGCCATTTTAATAACCACTTATCTGTTCTCAAATAAAGTTAAATTAGCTGCCTGGCTCATGGTTCCTTATCTGTTATGGGTTGGATTTGCAACTGTTCTCAATGGCACCATCTGGTGGATAAATCCCTGACTTATTTGATGATAGCCATCTTTTGGACTTCCATAAAATCCCCCGCTACCATTCGAATAAAATAGGTACCCGAAGCAAATCCGGCTGCCTGTAAACGTTCAAAATAAACACCGGGCTGCCGTTCTTCATCTACTAAAATGGCAACTCGTCTGCCCACTGTATCAAACAGATCAATTGTCACTTCACTGGACTGAGACAGTTGAAACCGTATTGTGGTTGAGGCATTAAACGGGTTTGGGTAGTTCGGCTTAATTGCAGTTTCCTGAACCACCGTTGTAAACTGGCGGGGTGGGCTGAATTCAGTTTCACCGCCCACATTTGTTGCTTTTACACGCCAGTAATAGATGGTAGCGTATTCCAGCGGATCCTCAACAGTTGCTGTTTCTTCGGTGCTTGTCAGTTCGATCAATTGTTCTCTTGGAAAACTCTCGTCTTCAGAAATTTGAATCACATATTCAAAAGCACGAGCACTTTCCTGCCATGAGAGCATTGCCTGAACCGGTACCTGGTTTTCATCTTCTGAGGGTAACTTCAGCGTAACAGGTTCAGGTTTTTCAATAATGGTAGTGAATGAACGCGTATCACTCCAGTCTCCTGCTCCGGCCGCATTCAGTCCGCGAACACGCCAGTAATAGGTCGTTGAAAATTC
Source organism: Balneolaceae bacterium (assembly GCA_034521495.1). Taxonomy (NCBI): domain Bacteria; kingdom Pseudomonadati; phylum Balneolota; class Balneolia; order Balneolales; family Balneolaceae; species Balneolaceae bacterium. The sequence continues at coordinate 28,156 of JAXHMK010000022.1, read as the reverse complement.
AAGATTTTGAGTACCGCCAAATCGCGGACGCGTAACCGTTCTGTTAAACGTAAGTGGACTAAAATCTTCGTTTTTCGCAATTTCCAATTCGTACTCCTCAGCCCTGTTCTGTTCCTGCCATGTAAAATTAAAACCCGGACGTAACTGTGTAGCCCCATCTTCTGGTATGCTTAGAAGAATAGCCTCCGGCGGTTCCTGTGCAGTCCTGAATCTGAATTTCCCGCTAAAATTACTATTTCCACCCGGACTAATTGCCTGGACTCTCCAAAAATAGAGGGTATTAAAATCAAGAGTCTGATCTACCTCATAGAAATTATTTGTAACAGTTTCATCAGCTAAAAGATTTGTAAATGAAAAATCTTGAGATAGCTGTAACCTGTACTCTGTAGCTCCCTCAACAAAACTCCAGGCCAGCGTAGGATTTACTGAGTTACCATTCGAGCCGTTAAATGGACTGGTAAGTTCAGGTCTGTCCAAAAATTCAGCCTCCGGCAACAGGTCGATACATGTCTGAGCCAGCGGCCACCCTGTATCCCGGAAAATTCCACAAGTAACCGGACCCGGACTATGTACTGCTAAACCCCGTTCAAGTTGTGGCCTCATCAAAGCATTTGGAGAATTGGTGAAGTATTGTTGGTCCAGATGGGAATAACTTGAGCCCTCGTCAAATGGCTCAGGGGAATATAGTGGTACACGTAAATTCTCGTTCGCAAATTCGGCATCCGTACCGCTAAAATAAACCCCTCCATCTTGTCCCACTAAAGCATCATATAGTTCCCCGGTCTGGCGGGGAAAAACATTCTCGTTGATCAACTGTCTAAAACTTCCGTCTAAAGTAAATTGATCAAATATAAATGGGTAATCCTGTGATCCAAGCCCCCAATCAGCTATTTGAGCAGTGGAATTACCTGTCATGCTTCCGATGAATCCAACACCGTGTCCAATTTCATGTAATAACACCGTAACTGCATCATAGGAATTAGCCGGAGTATTTGCATCCGTACCAAAATACCAATTTGTAAATTCACAGCTCATATTTACTACCACATCGTATTCTACATCGAATTGAGATGCCAAATCTGTCTCAGTAATTGCACTCGCCTGAGCTATCGGGTACCAGGTATTTGAAAGTGTTCCCTCTTCTCCCAGTTCAGCAATGAACGTTGTTGGACTGGCACTGCCTAACACATTTTCACCAAGTGCAAGCCAGTTGGCTTCTATTTTTATTGGAATAGAACTGTTGATATGAGATTCCCATACGCTAACGGCATATTCAAATGCCGTTTTTGCATCTTCAGGCCAAACCTCTCCCTCACAATTACTTTTATAATCAATATTAAATGATGCTGTCTTCTCTGCAGTTGGTAACCCCTTTCTGCGTGAAGGCAGCTCGGGTAAATATTTAAAGTCAGTACTTACATCGGTGGGGTGAAGAATACAGAAATCTGCATAAGACTCCTCGCCAAGTATCATTACATGTTCTGGTTCTATCTGCTGACTGTAGCCAGAATAACTTAGGAAAGTGAGTACGAACAAAAGAATTGGAAACCGAAATGAAGAAAACTGCATAAGTCGAACTAAATTAAATCATGATGCGAGGAATGATCCAAAATACATAATTCATCCAAAAAATATATCTTAAGCGCTTAATTCTTCTTATTGGTTCCCATTTCAAAAAAGATGCTTTTACGAAAACCGATCGGCCAGCCGGTTAATCAGGTAACCACTCTCTTTTAATGCCTGGGAGGCAAAGCTTCCAAAGAAATCTGTAACGGATTCAAACTCTTTAACGAATCCTTTTTTATCATCTTTTTCTACCATCTCCATCAACTTTTTTTGATGATTAAAAAACGACAATAAAAGATCCCGGCGTTCTTTATTTGAGAATACAATGTCGGCATAGAGTTCTGCATCCTGGGCAAAAATACGCCCGGTCATCATGAGTTCTGCTCTGTAGATAGGACTTGAATACTCCAACATTTCCGCCGGGTTCAAATCGTATTCTTTCATGAATGATCCGTGAAGCAGTGCTACAAAATGGCGGAGGCCCTGAACCAGGTGCATCACGTGGTCGTGTTTTTCGGGATCCGCTTCTATGATCCTCATTCCCCAGAGTTCACATTGCTCCTTAAACCAGTTTGCCTTCTCAGAATCACGACCGGCACAGAAAACCATCAACTGCTTTGAGAGATTAGGAACATCAGGACCGTGCATAGGGTGAAGCGATATGACCGGACCGTCGTGTGCATCCAGCATCGCTTTTAACGGTTTGGTTTTATTACTGGTAAAATCAGCCAGAATTGTTTCCGGGTTCAGCATTGGCGCTACCCGCTGAATTACATCCTCTGTAATATGAATAGGCACAGTTACAATTACCATGTCGAGCTTGGGAAGTATCTCTTCCAACTGGTACCAGTTTCCCTTGTCGATGCTGTAGGCAACATGGCCACTGCTTTCTGTAAATTTCCTGTAGAGCGAACCCATGCCCCCCTCTCCTCCAATGTAAAGAATATGTTTCGGCTCTGATGTTGACCTGGGAAACGTATCGGCCGACTGAGCTGCACGAGAGGCTGCCATAATCATCCGCAGAAAATCTTCCGCCCAATCGGGGTCTAAGCCTCGCGATTTTGCCTTCTCCCGAAAAACATCCGTTTTTTCATGCTCACGATGAGCCACAAATACCGGGAGCTGCTTTTCAACTTTTCGTTTCAGTACATCCTGCACCACTTCTTTGCGCTGTTGGAGCAGATCCAATATTTGATTGTCGATCTGATCAATCTTCAATCGCTCTTCCTTCAATTCCTTTTTATCAACCATGGTATTCAATCAAACTAACTGCTGAAATTTTTTATGTTATTTCTGATCATGCGCTTACCAGTTAAAAAGTATCTTTATAAAGAACCTGCGAGAGTCCGATAGGTCCTCGCAGAGTTCGACATAATGCCAAGTGACTCTTTCCCATGTGGATCCCTGCACGGCACGATCTATCGCACTCTGAAAGGACACTTTTATTATAGTTTAACCGGTAAACGTGTTCTGATAATTTACTAATCGCTAAAAGTTAAAACTATCTGTGCGATATTGGTAAAAAATATATCTATCCAAGGAGGCTTTGAAATATCCATCTGTCGGTTGTTTTTACCGGCTGATGGGTGTCCCCAACCCGTCAGCCCGCACATACAGCGTGCAGACGGGCAGTAATGCAAAGCCCTCTCCAAAATATTTTAAAAAGGATAAGGATATGGATGTAGGAAGAACCGGATTTAAATTCAGGGGTTGCCAAGGTACCCATCGGACGGAAAAAACAACCGTCTGATGGGGTCTTTAAAAACGCAATTCAAACCTCACCATATATCCAAATCCATCTACTGAACCAATAGGATGCCTCTGCAGATCCCGGTTGAAAAGATTGTTTAACATAAAGACAACTCTCAACCTTTGCTCCCAAAACCATTTGGCAAAAGTGAGATCCATGTTAACCCCGGGCGAAAGTGTGTTGCTGAATCGGTAGAGTTCGAATGGAAATTGAACATTGAAGGAACGGTTCAGCTCACCATCCAGTCTTCTGAATTCATCCCAAACAGCTTCGGTTTGATATTCCAGGTTAAGGCGCATCTCCAGATCAGGATAGGGTTGAAAAACCGACGTATGCCTGATGATATATTCCGGAACAGTTTTCCAGTATCTTCTGTAAGCGGGTGTACCCTCAAGCGTTTCAGTTCTGTAAATTCCAATGGATTGATATAACTTATCTGACCAATCGGCTTCTGTTTTCAATGATACCATTAACCGCTGACCACTATTGCCGGGAAACAGAAAGTATCCGCCCGGAAGTGTACTTAAAAACAGGTAATAGTAAGCATCCTGGAATGGAATATTTAGTTGCTGATGATCGAAATAGACAGCCTCAACTGTAGTTTTATACTTTTCTAAAAATTGGAATTGATGCCGATGAGAGAGTTTTATTAACTCTGTGTTTGATATCTCAATCGGTACTAAATTGTAAATATCCAATCGATCCAACAGGTTGTAACCGTCGCTAATCCATTCATCTACGGGATTGGCGGTTTCAGGTAGAAGCTCACTGTATGATGCCTCAAAACCCGAACTCCATCCTTCCGTAAATTTAAAATCCAAGAATCCACGAAGCTGCATGGGCCTCTCATCTTCGTGAAAGGTTAGCGCTGTGTAGGATCCAAACGTCATCCAGGGAGTTATTTTTGTGGTTTGATCTAAAAACAGATCCATATATTTCTGCTCATCATCTTCTAAACCACTCGCCTCTGTTTCTACTATTACATATTCTGAACCCAGGTCCATTTCAAATGTATTTGTCTCCAGGTATACAGACGCCCGTCCTGTTTGGCGGGTTTGTTGCCAGTCGAACGATTCTTGCAATCGGTTCCGGCGATAACCAGTGCCTTTCTCCCTATATTGTGCCATCGCACGAATCCCAAATCTGCTGCTTACTGAGATTTCACCCGAAGCCGTCAGTTGATCCATATTCAAATCTGTGGGAATTTCTCTGCCCAAAGGCTGAAAAAAGAGAAACTCTTTGCTCTCCGATTGTATTCCCTGCACCCGAAAATTTAACCGATCCGTTTTAATTCCGGTTTCCAGAAAAGCAAGGTGTGTTGTGGAACGGCCATCCGGCCACTCCGACTCATCGGGAAATCCAATTAAGTTACGAATTCGTGTCTGAACAAAAGGATTTGAGTGGAGGAAAGAGAGCCGTTGCAGATGGCCTTTTGAATACCACGGGCCGAATTTCAGGGAAAACCCCGCATCCATCCAGTGTCCAAACCGATCGATATTGGGAGTTACACTTTCTTGATCAAATATCCACGGACCGGGTTCTTGTGAGTTGTGTCCCAACTGGGTTGATGAATAGATCGACAGACCATCTTTTACAGGATTCGATTCTAATTTCAATAATCCCGAGTGATAGGGTACACCTCCGGATACTCCGGCTCCGTTCAGCGTATTTATTTCAGCTATCTGATTGAGAGGGACCGGCAACATCTGCGGAAAATTCATTCCAAAAAAAGCAGGATCAACCGGAATTCCGTCCAGAAGGTAGTCGGGTTGAGGACCGTAGTAGCCAAAATCACCCGTATTTACTCTGAAAGAGATGCGATCCAGCGAGAAAAAAGTCCAGTCCGAATCCCAGAAAAGATCTTCGGTTCGTACAATCATCTCAGTTTCAATTGAATCTCTGACCCCGGTTTGAATAACCGGTCCGGGTGAGAGTGCATCAACCGATGAATCGGTAAACAGGAACAGCGCTACAAAGAGAACTTTTATGATCATTTGAGAAAGTTCTGCATTCCATCAGAAGTGTTAAAAATAAATGTAAAACCGGCCGTGCCTATCCATTCGGCATACGGAATGTTAAAACGGGTTTGATTAATTGCAGCAGAGGTATAGAACTCTAAACGTTTATTGATTCTGTACTGAATTCTGAACAGCACTTCATAGGAAAATTCACTCTCATACCGGCTGAATCGATATTCATCGCGATAGGTTTTTTGCTCATCGAAAATCATATACCGGCTGCCGAATCGAATGCCCGGTACAATGGACAGGTCTTCCTCACCCGAAACGTAGTGAGTATAATGCCATCCCGCAAAAATGTAGGTGGAGTGAAATCCTGAACCTTCAAATTCAAGTTCATTATAACGGGTATAACGCGCACCAAACTCAAAATTACCAAAATAGTAGGGTGTGCTGAACTCTACCCCAAAACCACCCGTGGGCGACCAACTTTTTTGAATGGTATTTCCGCCTAAAATACCGTTGCCGGTAAGGGTAAATTTCAATTCACTGAAGGCATCCTGGGAATAAGCAGCCTGGCTCATTCCAAAAACTGGAATCGTAAGAACGATGATTAGTAAGATCTTTTTCATAAGCTATAGTAGATATCCAAAAAAGGATATCAAAAACAATACTCAATATGAGAGGGCTTTGCAAAACCGTGGTTATTGGTCAGTCGAGTAGCCAAGGGGAATTTCACCCCAAGGCCCTCGCAGAACCGTACGTGATAGTCTCCCATCATACGGCTCTTGTCATTGAATCGCACTGTGGCGATTTTGCCTTATTTCTGCCAATCTTCCCAGCTTTCACTGGTTGTCGGAAGCTATAAAGCCCAACGACTCAGCCCCTTCACTCCTTCCTGCTTTCACAGGACCTCGTCATTACTACGGGCTGATCCGCCCCGCCTGCCTACCAAGCTTGGGTCTCGCAGGGTTTCTGCTTGCACCCACTTGCACTCCCGGCAGGTCGGTTCCCTTGTTCCGTTGCAAAGCCTGACCCGATGTCCCGCGACCTTAACACCGCCTGCCGTGCAGCCAGTATCAGCTTACACCCGCTGCACTTTGTCCCGGCGATTCAGATACCTCCCCGGTTCGGACAGAGTCTGACGAGTATCGATGCTTCAATAGTCGTTCACTTGCGTTCGGCTCGTTCGAGTCTTACCTGATGAGTCATAGCTCACCTTTTCCTTCTCGCTCAGCACCCGCTTACGAGCACCAGAAGGTGGTTTGAAGGCGCTGGCTGACAGCGCCTCCGGTAGGCCAACTACCATCTTTGCAACAGCATGTAAAAGAACACTTGCCAACTATGGCAATTAAACCTTTACTTCAAGGCACACATCTGAACTCGATTCAGATTCTCCATTCGTCTTTATAGCCAGTATCTGGAGATCCTGAATCCCCCGGGATGGGAAAGTTCAGGATGACGGTCAGAGTTTTGCAAAGCCTTCTATGAAAAAGAATTAAGTAATCCGCTTACCGGTGGAGGATTTTTGAAGAGTATCCCGCAAGGCTGACCGACAGAACTGAATTCATTGCTTCCCTCCTTAATTTACGCCCTTAAACACACCCCTGATGGAATCACTTCCACGTGAGTACCTGTATAGCGGTTGAAACGCCGAAGTTTTTTGATACCAGACTGGTAGATCCATCGCAGATCTAAAAAAAGCGACCTGACAGCGTGCGAAGCTCCTGTCAGCGTCGGTTCAACGTTTACCAACGGATTTCTTCGGACCAACGCTAAGACCCAACGCAGACAGATCCGCTCGGTGCTGTCAGGTTATTTACATAAAAAAAAAGCGCAACCTAAACCTAACAGTTGCGCTTTCAAAAATTTTACTATTAAGAAGCTACTCTTTCTTATCTCTCAATTTTTTAATGGCATAGGCACCACCAGCGGCTGCCAATAATCCTAAACCTCCGTCAATGGGATTTTGAAGAGGTTTACTTGGTGGGGGCGGCGGAGGTTGAGAAAACACTATATCTACAGATATGATAAGAACGATCGCTATTAGCGAGATAAAAAAGATCCAATAAAAAGCACTTTTCATGATTTGTATTTTAAACAGTTAAGTTTCTTGTTATAACCAATGAATTATAAAGTTGTCTGTAGCCTGTGTTTATTAGTTATTTGATTACAGTCAATTTTCTTGAGAGAACCCGATTCGCCGTTTGAAGCCTGTACATGTAAACACCACTGGAGAGATTTGCCGCATCAAAGGTCACATTGTGAGTACCTGATGATACCGTTTCATTCACCAGTGTAGTAATCAGTTTGCCGGTCAGATCGTACACTTCCAGGAGTACATTACTTTGTTGCGGCAGTTGATAACTGATCTGTGTGGTTGGATTAAACGGGTTGGGATAATTTTGGTTGAGCTTGACCTTAGAAGGAGTTTCACCGCCACCGGGATTATCAACCGCACTTGCATGTTGAATAATAAAGCGATCTACTGTTGATGTAACTTTTGCCTTTTTGGGCTTGAATTTGGCCGCCAGTTCCTGTCCTGTTGCTCCGCAGCGCAGCGGGTCTGGATTGGCCTTGGCTGCCTGTCGGACCTCAAACTCATATTCAAAATCTTCATTCAGCGGAAGCGTGACATTCTCCTGGGTGTCCGTGAAAACAAGATCGCTGCCAATCAGGTTAGATTCCGTAATTTTGAGTTTATATGTACCCGGAAGCGTGGTTTCAAGGTTTAGCGGAATGGTGGTTTCTTCATTATAGGGAAACTGTCCAATATCAAAAAGTTCATCTCCTTTTCTTGTTGATAGCATAGCATAGTGCTCTGAAAAAGGGGTTAATTCGTATGCATCACCTTTGATACGATGATTTGAACCATCACTTGGAAAAGAAATCCAAGCTGAATTAAGGAGTCCTTCTCCTTCAACTTCAAGGCGAATGCTTTGAAGTTGTTCATCAGCAGATTTGCCATAAAATTTCCACTCATTGGTACTTCCAGATGCAAATTCTAAAGAAGTACGGTCGTCTAATTGCATTTCTACAAATGGCGTAACATGATGTTTCACTATTCGATCATTTTGAACAAAAAATCCTTGAAATGGAGCGATCAAACCATTTTCAATATCACCTGTAGTTCCATTGTGGGATAGCCAACTTCCACTATTTCCATTTGTAGGGCCGTTACCGGAGTTTCTGTCATAAACATAAGCTACGGTGTTTATGTTATTAGTGTTAGTATTGTTAATAATTTTGTTCCAATTCAATGGTGCTCCATAAGGATTTCCCAAAAGCGTCCACCCATTCAGAGTTACTATTCATGGGTTGGAGTCAACGTGTTGAATTATTTTCTTTCCCCTCCACTTCAAGTACTTTTGGAAAATCATCGGCAGTACCATCAAAATCATCATCCGCAAATACGCTAAGTAGAAAACCGGTTCCTGTCGCGAATTGTATCATTTAAATCTAATGGGCTACTTGTCCTCGCAGTCTGTTGTCCATCCAGCCGACTCCTTCATCTTCACCATTGTACGTTCGATCCCAAAGAAGAACATTCGAATCAGAAGCTGGAGTTTCCGGCGGTTCAGATTTCGAGCCGGGAACTCCCTGCGTCCAAATATTATCTAAAAGTTCGGAATATGTTGCACCGGTAATCGGGGTTGAGGATAGAGTCCTCCAACACTCACCTACGGTAATACGGGTTTGTGGATTTCTAAACGCTAAAACGGAACCGTCAGCGTAAGGAATATTCCAAATCTACGTCAAATCCATAAATATTTTGTGCTGAACCAGGATTATCATTGAAAAACAGTTCATTATTAAACAATAAGAGATGTTGTAGCTGAGTGCTGTTGGGGTCATTTGAATTTGTAAAACCTGTGTTCCACGGGTAATCAACATCGTTAGGTTTACCGATCTGTATTTGTATCTACTTCGACTTTATTTGCATCTAAAATCGGACTTCCGCTTTGATCGAGTGGAGTAAATAGTAAGGGAGAATTCCCATTTCTCTCGGTAACCAGAAATACAGCATCAGGTTCTGTAAATGTTTGAGCCTCATCTGAAGTACCAAATGTTCCGCGAATGTAAAAGAGGAAGGACATAAAATCCTGATACTCTGGAAGTGTTCCACCAAGGTGCTGGTTCCATCTAACAGTCCAATAGGAGCGAACATCCGGAAATGCTGTTATTCTCTGCATGGCCAGTTCGTAAGGGTCTTCTCCGTTATTGTAACAACATCATCGGGTGCCACTTGTGCAGATCGTCGTAATTTGTAACACCATTCTGGATTCGGTTCAACCACTGCTAATGTCAGAAGCAGGTTAGCCGTACTATCAGTAATTTCAGTTGCAAAGCTTAAAAAGCCAACATCATCAGATTTTGGATATACATCAATTAAATCATGTACTGCCTAATTTCCGGCTGTGTCATAGGTAATTCTATAAATGTTTATTGCATCATTACTACTGGATCGTCTAGGTCAGATGGAACAGTACCTGCTGTTGTTTGCGTATAGAACACGCCGTCTTTTTCATAGACTACTTCTACAATATCTAAGCTATTTGTTAGTGCATCTATTTGAGCAAAAGCTGTAGAAAAAGATGAGCCTATTATAAAAAGAGTAAGAGGTAGTAAAAGTCCTTTTAACAATTTCTTAGTGAAAGAAGAGAATAGCCTGTGATTCATATTTAAATCTCTTTTTTTAAGCAGGAATAACTGTTGATTGTAAGTGATTAAACAATCAGTGAATATGAGACTTCTGTGACAATTATTCTTCTAAATTAAAGCATTCTAACGTTAGAATTTTTAAATAAAAGATGAAATTCTTTCGGTTAAGATGGGGAAATAAACTTGCCGGTAACCCATTACTGTGGTTACAAATAATAGATCTGTTCACGCCAACCCAAAGCTCCGCTTCTATTAATCCATCATACCACTAACAGGAATCAAACTTTGCTGACTTTTTACCAAAAGCGGAGCTTACAGACTCAGTGTGTCGAAGGGGACTTTTGTCTTTTCCGACTCCAAGGTAGGGGAATCAAACCACTTTAGATTAAAAAATTATCAACTAAATCCAATTTTTTCAATGCTTGCCAAGAAGCCTTATTTTTAGTGCAGTAACCGAATTAAATCAAAATGAAACTTATACTTACAGAATTATGAAATTAGTTGACCCATCCGGTAAAGAGGTAACCAGTAAAGAGAATAAACAGGCCAAAGAGCTGGAAAAGCAGCTCGACTCTAAAATTGAGAAACTGCTTGAGCCCGTTATCAACAAGATTAAACTCTCCGGTGCACAAATTCCCCAGCAGCAGTTTATGCAGTTAACGTCGGCAGCCCAGCAGATGCTGTTTAACAGAATGGTATTCAACCTTCTTATTAAATCGGGAGTGGAGGATATTTCGGAAGTGCTGACTGAAGATGACGTTGAAGAGCTTTCCACAAATCTCAAAAATCAACTCCAGGTTGTAGATCCATCTGAACAGCAGCAGGGTAATCCTCAGAGACGATCCAGATCTGTAAGCAGATCTTCTTTTTAAATGATTTTTAATCCTATAGTCTAAATTAATTTAATCCGCATTGACTAACACAGTGCGGATTTTTTTCGTAATACTTCCATTGAACAGAAATCTCCAAAACATTCATAAATAAATGGTATCTGTTTAGCGGTTTGAGTCAAACAACCTGACAGAGCACCGTGCTTTTCGGTTCCTGTTCCCGAGGCCTCGGGATGGGATAAGGTATTCCCCTCAAAAACCGATCCACGCGACTCTGGCAGGAGCTATCGCACTCTGCCAGGACGCTAAACACTTACAATAAATGAATGTTTCCCAAGGCTATATAAAGAAGAGCGGATTCGGACGAGAAAATAGAATTCGAAACCATGCATGATTTTAGTGTCGTTAAAACAACTGTTATAAATCACGGTTGATGAAGCAAAAATAGAAGAATCACATTTTTCTTTCTTATTTTACATAAAGAGGGCTTTGCATTACTGCCCGTCTGCACGCTGTATGTGCGGGCTGACGGGTTGGAGACACCCATCAGCCGGTAAAAACAACCGACAGATGGGTATTTCAAAGCCTCCATAAAAAGAGCTAACAAACAGGGAATATTCAATGAAAACTTTATTTACTCACGCCGTTGTTGCGTTAGATCACTCGCAAGCCAGTGACATTATATTAGATCAATTACCGCACCTTAAAGAGATGGGGTTGAAAAAGGTAACCCTGATTACAGTTGTATCGGTAGCATACACCGATGATGAAGGGGAAGTAGAACCGGACCTGACTCCCTACGAAGAGAAGCTGGAGAAATACAAAAAAACTGTAGAAAAGCACGACCTTACCGTTGATGTTGAGATCAAGGCCGGTTCTTATGCCTACCCGCCAACTGAGATCATGAAAACAGCCGATGAAAAAGATGCCGATTTCATTTTGATAGGAAACCGCGGACAAAGCATGGTCCAGGAGATGTTATTGGGAAGTACCGCTACTGAGGTTTTACAACGCTCACACCTTCCCGTTTTACTTATTAATATGGGTATGGAGTATACGGATGAGGAAAAAAGCGTTCGGCATTTGGTTGTAAATCATTCATTTAAAAATATACTCAATCACGTTCTGCACGCAACCGACTTTTCTGATACGGCCGACCGTGCATTTGAGGTTGTTCGGCATCTGGAATCCGATGGAAAGGTTGGAAAGGTTTCGCTGATTCATGTGCAGGGCCATCATGCAATTGCACTAAAAGATCCTGTCAGCCATGATGAACTGATGAAGATGAATGAGGAGAACCTGGAAGAGATGCGAAACTCATTATCTGACCATACGCGTGAAGATGCAGATATCATTATCACATTCGGAACGCCCGGCAAAGAGATTATTCAAGCTATTGAAGAGAGGGGAGTTACCTTAGCGGTAATGGGAAGCCAGGGTAAAGGATATGTCCATGATTTTTTCCTTGGAGGAGTCAGCAGCCAGGTTACGCGTTTCAGTAAAATTCCTGTTCTCCTGATCCCTGCAGATAGAAGCTAATGTTGTGTCAACAATAACGTGTCATGTAGATGAGACTTCCGAAGTCTTTCAGAACAAGATTAATCCTTCCTTTATTGTAACGAGGAGTTAACTTTAGCAACGGTTCGGGAGACTTCGGAAGTCTATGATGATCTGTCATTCCAGCGTTGACAAGACACTAACCCGAATTATTCACGAAAATGTATAAAATATAAGTTAAGACACTGATATTATTATATGTATCGGGAAATGATGGTAGCTCAATTTTGAGTGTTGTGGCAAATGGCTACGAAATTTGCCCGTGCACTGCGTTGAAGTTGAAATGCTTTACTCAGGGTACTCAGGTACCCTTCCGTCACCATTTCCTCTTCGCCTTGTGCACAACCAAATTTTCTTGGTGCATAATCCGGGCTAAGTTGTGGTGATCTCTTTTTCAGGCTTTAATACTGCTTTTACAAGATAGCCGGACAATGTTGCAATGCCGCCTGTGAGTGCTGCAACAGAAAATGTGGCAAGCAATATAATCCAGTGAGAGCCAACTCCCATCATCTCGGCAATTCGGGTTGACAGAATCGATTCGTTGGCAAGATCAATGTAGAGCGCCTGCAAGAACCAGGCGAGTCCGCACGCTAAAAATCCTGTCAAAAAAGCTTGAAGTCCACCCTGTAATAACCAGGCACCAAATATTAAACCCGGAATAATAATTCCCCACCACGGCAGAAAGAGCGTCAATAACCAGGAGAAAAACAGAATTGCTATAAAGGCACGCATTGGAATTATATTTGTTGAAAAGTTTTTCAGATAATATGGTTTTGAAATCAAAACTCAAACCAAAAACCGGTAATTGCAAATAGCACAAAGTAAAAACATTCCAGAATGTTAAATGACGTTTTGTGCAGCACCTCCATTTTGATCTGATATCGATTATTCTGATCTTAACAGGTACTATTTTTGCGACAAAAATTGCTCGTAACATTAAAAAATAAAGTGGTCTGAACATGGCAAAGGTTGAAGTTGAGATGCCCCAAATGGGCGAGTCTGTAATGGAGGGAACCGTTATTGAATGGAAAAAAAAGGTGGGAGATGCAGTTGAGGTAGATGAAACTCTCCTGGAAATTGCCACCGACAAAGTGGATACCGAAGTCCCTTCGCCTGAAGCCGGTGTATTGGTAGAAATTTTAGTTGAAGAAGATGAGACCGTAGAGGTGGGCCAGGCCATTGCCGTCATTGATACAGAGGGAGAGCCTTTTGATAGCAGTGATGATTCTGCCTCAGATGATGAGACTGCGGATAGTGATGAGACTGAAGAAAGTGATGAAGCAGCAGAGGAGAAAGAAGAAACCGCAGAAGAATCAAACGAAACAGAAGAGAAGAAGTCATCAGAAGAGCCCGAGGATACAGAAGATTCTTCCAACGGCGAAGATGAAGGAGAACGTATTGAAGTAGAGATGCCGCAGATGGGAGAATCTGTGATGGAAGGTACTGTTATTGAATGGGCCAAAGCAGTGGGCGATAAAGTAGAAGTGGATGAAACTCTCCTGGAGATTGCCACCGACAAAGTGGATACCGAAGTTCCATCTCCCTCAGAAGGATATCTTGCAGAAATTTTAGTTGAAGAGGGCGATACCGTTGAAGTCGGGCAAACGATTGCAATCATTACCACCGGCAAACCATCGGGTGCTTCAAAATCATCAGCGAAGAAAGATGAAAGCGAAGATGCGAAAAGATCTAAAAAAGCATCCGCCAGTAATGGTACGGCTAAAAAGTCGGGAGAAGCGACTGAAGACACTGCTTCGAAACCACAGCGAAAAGGATCCGACGGCAGGTTCTACTCGCCACTTGTACGATCTATAGCGAGTGAGGAAGGCATTAGCCAGGAAGAGCTTGAATCTATCGAAGGAAGTGGTAAAGACGGGCGGGTCTCAAAAGAGGATATCCTCGCTTACGTGGAGGATAAAAAAGCCGGTAAGATTGAATCACCCTCTGCCGCAAAAGGAAAAGAAAAAATTGCTAAAGCAGCCGAAAAAGCCGGGGAGAAAGGAAAAATTTCGGCCGGAGAATTGGATGTGCATCGACCACAAGAGAATGTTGAAATTATAAAAATGGACCGCATGCGCAAAGTGATAGCCGATCACATGGTGCGTTCCAAGCAAACCTCGGCCCATGTTACCACTTTTAGCGATGTTGATGTTAGCAAGATTGTGAAATGGCGCGAAGCCAACAAAAAGAAGTTTTACGATCAAACCGGTGTAAAACTCACCTACACTCCGATCTTTATTGAAGCTTTTATCCAGGCAATCGGTGAGTTCCCACTGATTAACAGTTCGGTTGACGGCGATGAAATACATCTCAAAAAAGATATCAACTTTGGGATTGCGGTTGCACTGGGCGAAGGCGGCAAAGGCGGTTTGATTGTTCCTGTGATAAAACAGGCTCAAAACAAAAACCTGGCCGGTATTGCAAAGTCCGTTCACGATCTTGCCAATAAAGCACGAAACAGAGATCTGAATCCTGATGATCTCGTAGGCGGAACCATTACACTCACAAATTATGGAAGTGTTGGCAACCTGATGGGAACCCCCATTATCAATCAGCCACAAGTTGCTATTTTAGGAACCGGTGTGATTGAGAAACGACCCGTGGTTCTCGAAACCGACCAGGGAGATGTAATTGCCATCCGCCACAAGATGTATCTCTCCATGAGTTACGACCACCGAATTATTGACGGAGCCCACGGCGGTGCATTTATGAGCCGGGTAAAAGATCTGCTCGAAAACTTCGATACCGACCGGGCTATTTAAATACTACTCTTAATGGCCTTAATTACGAAACATAACAAGGAATGGCGCAAGCGTCCCGCTTGTGCCGGTGATGACGCTGTGGCACAAGCGAGGACGCTTGCGCCATCTCAACTAAGTTTTCTGGTTCTGCTTGTCTTCTCATTTTTGTTAATTTCGTGCAGCTCAGAATTCGACGAAATCGGTGCTTCAGAAGACTGGAAAGTTTCTCTGGGTGATAAATACAGCAGTCAGTATTCCCGGCTCGATCAGATTAACCGCGAAAATGTGAGTCAGCTTGAAGTTGCCTGGGCCTATCGCAGCGGTGATGCAGATACGGTTGCAAATTCTCAAATCCAGGCCAATCCGCTCATTATCGACGGAACTCTCTACTCCACCACTCCCCGATTGAATGTTGTTGCACTGGATGCTTCAACCGGGGAACAACAGTGGCGCTTCAATCCCTTTCCAGATACGCTTGAAATTCAAACCTGGCTGAATGTGAACCGTGGTGTTTCTTTTTGGGAGAGTGGCAACGATAAACGCATTCTTTTTACAGCCGGTCCCGATCTTTATGCACTGAATGCTGCCAATGGCGAACGGGTAAAATCATTTGGTGAGAATGGAAAAGCCAGCCTGAAAGCCGGATTCCAGGGACGGGCTGAAGATCTTTACGTGGTAACCACCTCACCGGGAATTGTTTATGAGGATCTGATCATCATAGGCTCACGCGTATCAGAAGGAGACGATGCAGCTCCCGGTGATATTCGCGCCTTTAACATTCGAACTGGCGAACTGGAGTGGACATTTCACACGATTCCGCATCCCGGGGAGTTTGGTTACGATACCTGGGAAGATCCCGATGCTTGGAAAAAAATAGGTGGCGCTAATAGCTGGGCGGGTATGGCTTTAGATGAGGAACGAGGAATTGTTTACATTCCCACCGGCTCTGCTTCCCCGGATTTCTACGGAGGAAACCGAAAGGGCTCGAACCTGTTTGCCAACTCACTACTGGCGCTGGATGCAGCTACAGGTGAACGAATTTGGCATTATCAAACCGTACATCACGATTTATGGGATCGTGATCTGCCATCTGCGCCCAACCTGGTTACCGTCACTCATAATGGCGAAGAGATTGATGCCGTATCTCAAACCACAAAAACAGGATATATCTTCCTTTTTGATCGTGAAACCGGAGAGCCGCTTTTTCCCATCGAAGAAGTTCCTGTTCCCGCAGAAACGAACCTGGAAGGCGAAGAAGTCTGGCCCACTCAGCCAAGGCCAACCATTCCTGAACCAATTACCCGGCAGCATCTGCCAGATTCGGCCATAAATCCTTACGTCTCTGAAGAAATCCAAGAGGATCTGAAAAATCAACTACAAACTCTTAAAAGAGCCCACATGTATGAGCCGCCCTCACTTGAAGGAACCCTGATGGTTCCCGGGTATGACGGCGGGGCTGAATGGGGCGGAAGTGCGTTCGACCCTGAAACCGGTATTCTATATGTAAACAGTAATGAAGTTCCGTGGACCCTCACGATGGTTCCGGCAGAAGCCCAAGCGCCCGGTTCAGCCGAAAGTTCCATCGCTTTTGGCGAGAGTACCTATATGAGTTACTGCATTGCATGCCACGGGCCTGACCGGGAAGGAACGGGAAATAATCCAACCCTGATCGGTGTCGAAGATCTCTACAGCCCGGAAGAAATACTTGAACTGATTAACACCGGCCGGCGGATGATGCCCGGATTTAATCACCTCTCGGAGGAAAGAAAACAATCGGTTGTCAACTTTCTACTCAACGAAACTCATTTTGATGTGGATTTGAGCAGCTCAGACAAACAGGAGTTAACAAGCGAATCAGAATCATCTCCATACGTAATGACCGGTTACAATAAATTTCGAACACCTGAGGGATATCCGGCCAGCAGCCCTCCCTGGGGTACTCTGAATGCCATCAATTTGAATACGGGTGAATATATGTGGAAAATTCCCTTTGGTGAATATCCGAAATTGGCTGAGGAGGGAATACCAACCACGGGAACTGAAAATTATGGAGGCCCGGTTGTAACAGCAGGCGGCGTGCTATTTATTGCAGCTACGCTTGATGAAAAAATTCGTGCGTTTGATAAAGAAACCGGCGAACTTTTATGGGAATACAAACTACCGGTTGCGGGTTATGCCACACCCAGTGTCTATTCTGTAGATGGCAAACAGTACGTGGTGATTGCCTGCGGAGGAGGAAAACTGGGAACCAAATCAGGAGATTACTACATCGCTTTTACCCTTCCAAATTCATAGGTTTTATAATAGATTTCCGCAGAAATAAGAAAAGTTTATGGACGTATTCTCAGAAATTGATTCAATAAGATCATTCATCAAAGAAAGAAAGACAGATGGAAAAACAATTGGATTTGTGCCCACTATGGGTTCCCTTCACGAGGGTCACCTTTCCCTGATGAAGCTGGCCCAGGAAAAAGCAGATGAAGTGATTGTATCTATCTATGTGAATCCCGAACAGTTCGGACCGGATGAAGATTTTGAGGAATACCCGCGCGAACTGGATACTGATTTAAAAAAGTGCCAGGAACTGGGGGTCTCAGCGGTATTTACACCTACGGATCAGGTTATGTACGGCGATACACAGTACCTCAGAATTGAGATAGATGAATTGAACAAGTATATCGACGGCGGATCTCGACCCGGTTTTTTTGAAGGAATACTGTTGGTTGTCAATAAGTTGTTCAATATCATTGAGCCGGATTTTGCTGTATTCGGGCAGAAGGATATTCAACAGTTTATTATTCTTCAGCAGATGGTTACGGAATTTAATCACGGGGTTAAACTGGTAATGGGCCCGATTATTCGGGCTAATGACGGCCTGGCATTAAGCAGCAGAAATGCCTACCTGAGCAAAGAGGAACGACAAAAAGCTCCGAGTTTATACCGAAGTCTTCAATATATCGAAAAGCAGATTGCTGAAGGAGTGAGCACTCCAAAGCTTTTACTGGAACACCAGAAGAGTGAACTGGAAGCAAAAGGTTTAGAAATTGATTATCTTAATGTCTTTGATAAAAAAACGTTGACTCCGGCAGAAACGTTAACAAAAAATGAACAATACATCATAGCCGGTGCCGTATGGATAGGAGATACCCGGCTGATAGATAACATTCTGCTTGAATTTTAAGATTTTTTGATATGAAACTTTCGATGTTTAAATCCAAATTACACCAGATGAAGGTCACTGAGGCCAACCTCATGTACGAGGGCAGCATCACGATTGATGAAGATCTGTTGGATATGGCAAACATTCTTCCATACGAAAAGGTCTCAGTGGTTAATATCACGAATGGTTCCAGGTTGGAAACGTACACGATTCCCGGCGAGAGAGGCAGCCGAATTTGCTGCATGAACGGTGCAGCCGCACGCCTGACACAAGTAAATGACCGAATTATTGTAATTTCATTTGCACAGATGGAGCCTGAGGAAGCAAAAAATCACAAACCGACTGTGGTTATTGTAGATGAGAAGAATGAACCTCAAAAAATTCTCGAACAAAACGTACATGGAAAATCATTCGATCTTGAAAGCGGTTTGGTTGAGTCATCTAATTAACTTTTTTGTTTAGATCGAATAAGAAAGCCTGTTCTGAATTGACGGAACAGGCTTTTTTTATTGTCAAGGCAAATCTAAGAGGACTTACCCCATTTTTACTCCATCCTATAGAACCTAATCCCAAGTGCTCTGCTCGTCATTGTTCATCCGAAATATATCACGTTTTGTGGTAGTCTCTTTTTTAATGCGAAAAAAGGACTACTACGCTAAAGCTTCGAAGACCAGGTGACGAAAAACGCATCGGGAATAGAGATGTTCACGGTCTATAGTTTTAGACTGTGTATTTGTATTCACTTCTTTTTTTACCGTTTCCAACGGCTTTCCCGCTATTCCCGAAACACCTGAGGATCGATCATAGGTCTCCAATACATTCGGCCTTGAAGAATCTGTGGGAACAGGCTGGATTGTAAAGCGCTGTGGCAGCCTTCGTTACCGGTGATACACTTGATTCTACTTACAAACGAAATGGACCATTCGAAGGGTGCCGCGCTGAACAATCAGCCGCCACAGATTCTTCACAGCCGGGAGGTTTTGGATACTTTTGCTGGTACAAAAGTATCAGGAAAGAAATGCTGTAGGGCTGTTTATGTTGTATCAAAGCACATTCGTTCTCTTTTTTCCAGTTTCCACTTGTAAAATTCTACAATTTGTTGATACTATTTGGTTTATGGATTATTAAGTAAAAATTTCGGGGTAACTTCTGAAATCTAAACCTTGCGCAAGTTTGCCCCGTGAGGGATCTCTTCGAGATAACTTGCGCGACGAAGGTGGAATCTCTCCCTTGGAATGGGGAAATTCTTCCCCTGACTGGCGCAAGTGTTAAGCGAAGCGTCACTTGTGTCCATTTTCCTTTGAAAAAAGGATGGGCAAACATTTCATTGGGTCATGTATGAACTCAAAACATGTTACTTTGATCACGAGAACATCCCTTCCACCTAAAGGCGGACTCCATTCAAGAGAGGGAAATTCTTCACTCCACAAAATCCGGCAGAATCTCAAAAAATCTCGCCGAGGTTTTAATACCGCGATGGAAATCTTTCAGAGAAAAACTTTCATTTGGTGAATGCAGGGCATCTTTTGTGAGGCCAAAACCCATCAATATAGAATTGACTCCCAATACCTTTTTAAAGTCAGCCACGATTGGAATTGAACCGCCTTCTCTTGAGAAAAGCACCTCTTTTTGATATACATCTTCAAACGCTTTTGCAGCGGCCTTCAACCCGTAAAAGTCCAGGTCAATTACAATGGGATGCCCGCCGTGATGCTCCATCACCTCCACTTCTACCGTATTGGGGGTGAGAGAGTGTATGTATTCAGTAAATTGCTTTGCTACCTTCTTGGGATCCTGGTTTGGTACCAAACGCATGCTCACTTTAGCACCGGCATTTGAAGGTAAAACGGTCTTTGCGCCTTCACCCTGGTAACCACTCCACAAGCCGTTTACATCCAATGAGGGGCGAACTGTAGCTCTTTCGTGTGAACTGTACCCCTCTTCGCCATCCACCTCATTGAGGCTGAGACTTTTTTTAAATTCTTCTTCATCAAACGGAAGTTCATGGATAACCTCGCGCTCTTCATCGGTCAATGGTTCAACATCATCATAAAAACCCGGTATACTAATTTTCCCATCGCTGTTTTTCAGCTTTGCAATCATTTCACACAACAGGTTAGCCGGATTTTGAACAGCCCCGCCATACACTCCCGAATGCAGGTCTCTGTATGGACCGGTCACTTCGATCTCTAAATAGGCAAGACCTCTCAATCCATAGGTAATTGAGGGTTGATCCTCTCCAAACATGGCCGTATCCGAAATCAAAACCATATCGCAAGAGAGCAGGCCTTTATGATCCTTTATAAATGGAATTAAGTGTGGCGAGCCAATCTCTTCCTCACCTTCCAAAATGAATTTAACATTGACCGGCAATTCTGTCCCTGTTTTCATGTAGGCTTCAACTGCTTTGATATGAGTAAAGGATTGTCCCTTGTCATCACTGGCACCTCGTGCATAAACACGACCCTCTTTTACAGTTGGCTCAAACGGGGGTGAATTCCACATTTCATCCGGATCAGATGGTTGTACATCGTAATGTCCGTACACCAAAACAGTGGGCTGATCCTCATGGGGACACCTTTCAGCGGTAATTATTGGATGGCCCTTCGTTTCGTGTATGGTTACATCATCCAGCCCGATCTCTTTAAGCTGGTTGACAAGAAACTGTGCAGCTTTCTTAACGTCATCTTTGTTTTTTGAGGAGGTACTTATACTGGGGATTCGAAGCAGATCAAAAAGTTCTTCTCTAAACTTCTCTTTATTAGCGTCTATATAATCTTGCAGCTTATTCATATCCAAAGTGGGGATTCAATTCAATTTCAAGTTGTCAATAGATGATTGAGACTCCACGGTTTATGTCTCAGTCTCAATCCCGAAATGTAAGGAATTGACGGCACTTTTGTACAACACGGAAACTCAATGAAAGTAAACTCTCTCCATCTCCTCCACGGGTCTCTTCTTACCGACTTTGATGGTATATTTGAGATAGCATAGAAAAAGTTAATTAAAAAATAATTACATAAACCACACCTTCTTAATTCCCTGACTCCCTAAACATTGCATATACATTCGGATCAAATGGACTTACTGTTACAATATTATCATATCGAATAGCTACTGAAAAATCAGATATTTTAGTATCAAAATTATCGGGGTTTTCTAAAATTTGTTTATATATAGTCCCGTAATATGTATTGAGTTTTATTTTATGATCTGATGGATCACGAAAGCCACTTGAAAGAGGATTTATCAGTACTGAACGAATCTCATCATTAATTCTAAAATAGGTATCTGTTACTTTTCCAATATACACTTTGCCATTATTAAGAGTAACAAGAAGATTTTTCTCCTCTTCGAATACTTTAAGAATTGTCATCTCTAATGCATCATCGTCCCGTCTTATTACTACCTTTTTCATTTCATCTTCATCTATAGCCCAATTTAGAGCAACCAAAACGAATCCTGCAATTAATAAAGAAATAAGAGCCGGAACAATTTCAGGATTGAGAAAAAATGCATGCAAATCATTTAGCCATTCATAAATTCTTGGGTTGGTATTATTATCAAGAATAGCTGCTCTCCAGAAAACGAATCCAATCCCAAAAAAGAAATATCCAAAAATTGCTGACTTGAAAAGTATCACATAACCGTTATCCCTAATAGCCCTAAACCGTGTTAAGTAGGAATACTTGACAAATATAAATCCTCCAAGTACAGGTATGAGAAATATATCTAAGGTTAGCATTTATTTTAGACAGTAGATGAGGATTCTTGCAACTCCTGTTTTTTATTCCCTTTCTCATCAAACATATTCCCGAAGGCAGAATTATTAATCTCTTCCAATTTTTTTCTATTTGATTCGTCTTGATAGTACTTGTCTATATCAATTCTTAATCCTCCATAAGCAGCCCCTTCCATGTGATATTCGGGTTTCTTCTTCCAAAATCGAATGTAAGATTTTAATTTTTTCCACATGTTAATACCTTTTTTTCCAATATAGTTTACATATATAAGTATCGCAATTTGATGGGTTTCTATTTCTGCATATCACAGATTGAAGTGATAATCTTGATTTTATAACAACAAATATCAAGCAATTAACTTTCCCCCACCGGTCACTGTTCACCAGTAGTGATGCTGACTTCTGGCAGATTGTAACTATTAATGAAGGCCCTGCCAGTTTTCGGCTCGTTTTTCACCGGCTTTAATGGCTACGTCCAGCTGATTTTGAGGCGGCGGGAGCTGGCAGGTAGTAAATACATTAAATGCACAAGGTGGATTGTAGATTTTATTAAAATCGATGTTGGTATATTGAGATCCCTCTTCCGGAAAATCAACGTAAATATATCGGCCGGCCTGGTACGTTTCGGTTTTATTCGTTTGATCCCCCACAATCAAAAACATGTCGTCGTCACTGTCAATCGCATCAAGAGTATAAATTTTTCCGTCAATACTGAACTCTAATACGCCCGGCGATGCAACGTCAAGCTGCTGCCCCAAAACATTTACGATGGACATTGCAGAACCCTCGGGATTGGGAATGAATCGAGCACGCCGGTTCCATTTCTCATCAATGGGATAGGAATCAAATCCTGTAAACTGGTCTGCCTTTTCATTGTCTTTATTGAAAAGCCGAATACCCACCAAATCTTCTCTTACAATTACAAACCACTCCAGGCTTCCATACTCAACATGGGGTGTGTTTTGATTTTCTCCATCATACAAAACCATTTCAGAGACCGGTTCACCTTCATGCATAATGGGTACATCTTTAGCTGCATTCATCAAAACCCGGCCATTTTCATAGGTAAGGGTGCCTGCCATTTCGGGAATGGTACTTTCCGGGAATTGAATATCCTGATTCTCTCCGCTGCCAAAGCTGTTTTCTCCCTCATCGAGCCAAAACATCCCATCAAGCCGAAGCCATCCGGTGGGAGATTTGAGACTCTCCACCCGATCCTGCTTCCAAGCTTTAACCTCCTGAACGTAATTATCCGAAACCTCGGCCGGCCCCAGGTCTTTCTTCTTGCAAGCGGATAAACCCACCAAAAGAATTACCAATATGATTGAGGGAAATTTATCTATCAGAAGATTTGTGTTGAGCATTTACGAAAGATAAAGGATGAACAAACATTATCACATTTCTAAAATATCATAACTTTTTGAAAGGAATTTCCATTCTAAAAAACATCGCACGAACCCTCTTTTCAAACCCGTCAGACCGCTCCGTAAGTTTTAACCGCTAAACAGGTACACTGCTCCAAGCGGTCAGACGGGTAAATAAAGTTTATTTATTCACACGAACTCTATATACGTCATCCATAGAAGTAATAAACAGTTCATTGCCATCCGCACCGCCAAACGTCACATTTGTAACCTGTTGATCAAATTCGATCTGTTCAAGCTGGTTTCCTTGCGAATCGAACACAATCAATCCGTTTGGGCCGGTTGTATAGAGACGGCCATCTGCATCAACCGTCATTCCGTCAGCACCGCCCATATCGGTCATAGCCCCGATATTTGCAAATTCAGTTGGATTTTCGACATCTCCATTCTCAAGCAGATCAAACCGGGTTATTTGTCCGTTTTCTGAATCAGCGACATAGAGGTAGGATTCATCCGGTGAGAATGCAATACCATTCGGAAGGGCAATCTCTTCATAAAGCAGTGTTAGGGTGGTATCCGAATTAATACGATAAACACCTGTGATATCCAGCTCTTGATCTTCGTCAGACACACCAAAAGTGGGGTCGGTAAAGTAGATCAATCCATCAGAACGGACCACTGCATCATTCGGACTGTTGAGCCGCATTCCATTATACTCTTCAGCAAGGGGTACCAGTTCCATATTCTCGTTTACCATTGATACTTTACCTGCATGTTGCGCTAAAATTAACGTCCCGTCCGGCATGGCGGTAATCCCGTTTGAATTCCCGGAGGAATCGATATATACCTCAGTATCGGGACTGCCGGGAGTCCACTTATAAACGGTGTTCGCCGGTATGTCACTAAAGATCAGGTATCCGTCCGGGTGCCAGTACGGTCCCTCCGTAAACTGATACCCCGTGGTTATCAACTCCGGACCGTCCTCAAAAAGTGATTCGTTTGATTCGGTTTGAGCACAAGAGCCCAACAGTAAAACAACAAGAACTGAGATTGAAAAGAAAAATAGGTTATTTGATTTCATATTTGTCCATTTTTTTTAGCTGAGTGAGATCTATTATCGCAGAAAAAATGATCATTTAAAAGTTTTGTGTGTCCTATTTCTTTGCGATAAAGAGCGTGGTCATTGAGTGAGTATAGTTGATAATTGCACAATTTCTACTTGAAACCTTCATCTGATGACTTATTCCACAGGCAGAATAACCGTAAAAACAGCTCCCCCTTCAGGCGCATTTTCAGCAGAAATGGTACCCCCATGTTGTTGGATGATATCTTTAGAAATGGAAAGCCCCAGTCCGAGACCAAATTTCAGATCCGATTTTTTTGTCGAGAAATTGGAATCAAAAATTTTGTCGATAATCTCTTCGGGAATACCGGGACCTGAATCCCGGATAGTAACCTGAATCTGTTCATGATCAGAATTGCATTCAATAACCAGTGAACCATTTTTTCCCATAGAATCAGCAGCATTCAGAATAATGTTTGTCCAAACCTGGTTCAGTGCCGCTGGATTTGCCCGAATTTTTGGAACTTCATCCAGGTGGATCTGAATATCATAGTATTTGATTCGATTACTCGTTAGTTGCAGCGTATCGTGGATACCCTCCCGAATGTCGATCAGCTCCCACTGTTGATCAGTATCCGTTCGGCTGTAACTCTTCAGGCTTTTTACCAAACCCGAAATACGATTTCCCGCCGATTCTATATTCTGGAACATCTTTCCCAGTTCGAAATAGTGAAGATAAAATTCCAGATCGTCTGTATTGGTTATTTTTTCAGATTGAAAATCAGGGACAAGATCTGCGGGAAGCTGAGCTAACAAACGAAGTTGTGAAGCCTTCACTTCAGGAAAATATGCTCTCAATTCCCTCGATCGTTCACGAAGGGTAGCTGTATCAGGATAACCGGATTTTTTACCGGCCTCGTAAATTTTACGGACAAATTCCTGATTTTCGGGATCCTGATCACCGCGGTTAATCAACTCAGAAATTCGATCTTCCAGTGTTTCTGTTGACCGCAGAAGAGATGCCGTGGGATTATTCACCTCGTGCGCAAACCCCGCCACCAACTGCCCCAGTGTAGCCATTTTTTCCTGGTAGATCAGCCGGTCCTGAGCTTCTTTTAACTCCTGGTATGCTTTTTTGAGTTCGTTCCTCTCTTCCCGCAATTTATTATTGACAGAATCCAGCTTTATCTGCAGACTGATATTGCTTTTAAAACGCTCAGACAGATTTGCCAGGATGATTTCGTCAATGTACTCCTTCATCCGCTCATCACGTTTCAGCAATAACCGTATCTCTGGTTCGGGAATTTTGAGGACCGTTGAAGGTTCCGATGTTATGGCTGTAGTAAGGGATGGCTTTCCCGTAGTAAACGCAATAATACCGATCAGTGACCCATATTCCAGGCGAATGACAGGGAAGTTTACCCCTGTATGTGGCTTTTTCTTGTACAACTCAACAACACCATCCAGCAGGATGTAAATATCATTCAGAACATCCCCTTCTTCGAAAAGAGTGACCCCCTTGTCGATTTTATGAACAAATTTTTCCGACTCTCCGGTTTCATCAAATACTCTTTGTATGAGATTTGTGACGAGCTTTTTATCCTCGATCCATCGTTTACTTAATTTAAAACTCATGAGAAGATCTATTTGTCCGTTACACTTTTTCCCTTTCTGATCTGTTCGGCAATTTTTTCGCCATCTAATACTGCCATATACTGCATGGGGTTAGACACATGTTCAAGCACATAATCAGTTAACTGATTTCTAACAATTTCAACCAGTTTCTCTTTCTCCCACGGTTTGGCGATGTAATGTTTCAGATCAGCCTCGTTCACTGCACGAACGGTTTCATCCAGTCCGGCCTGACCTGTAATGAGCACTTTTTGGGTTGATTCGGTTTCTGGTGCATGCTGCATCTCCACAAGCAGTTCAACACCATTATCTCCCGGCAAAACGTGATCGCACAATATCAACCCGATCTGATCTCCCTCTTTTAAAATGGATTGAATAATCTCCCGGGCTTCTTCCGCCGTATCGGCCATCTCTATCACAAAGTGCGATTCAAAATCCGATATATCCCGTACGATGGCATCCAGTACTTCGGGCTCATCTTCAACAACCAATATGTAGATTTTTTCTTCCATAGTTTTCTCCATTTTACATCAGATAAGGCCAATAAATCATAGACAAGAGCAGTATAAAACCAAGTCCAATCAGTCCTACAATCAACCCGGCCGTTATCATATTTTTTGTTTTTAGCATACCTGTGCTTACGGCAATGGCGTTCGGCGGCGTTGAGATCGGCAGAATCATGGCAAAGCTTGAGCCAAGTGCAATCACTAAACCAATCATCATCATTCCGGCCGTTCCCTGCAATATACCGGAAGTGACCAGTGTAATGGCAAGCGGAATCAACAGAGACGCAGTAACTGTATTTGACAGAAAGTTCGACATCGCCAAAGCCACTAAGGCGAACACTGCGAGAAGAGCCAGGTACCCGAACTGATCCCAGGATATTGCGCTAACCATCCATTCAGCAAGGCCGGTTTCTTTCATGGAAATTCCCAACGAAATTCCACCAGCAATCAGCCATAAAACCTCCCAGGGAAGTTTTCGAATATCCTCTTTCCGGAATGTTGATGTGAGCGTTAAAACCGTAACGGGTATCAGGGCAACAATTGCGCTCTTTATTCCGTGGAAGCTTTCGGTTACCCACAGAAGAACCGTTACCGCAAAGGTTCCGTAAAGAATCAGTGCATCCCGCGAGGTTTTCAATTTTCCTTCCAGGTTGAGGGATATTGCATCCATCGCCGGCGGATACAACCGGATTAATATTTGCCACGTGATAAAAAGCATGACAATGGCAAGCGGGGCCGCATAGATCATCCAACTGCTGAATTCTACATTCATTCCCTGGTTATTCAGGGCTGCGATGACCACGGCGTTTGGCGGCGTGCCGATGGGTGTTGCCATGCCCCCGATATTTGCTGCAAAAGGAATGCTCAGCGCAATCCCGATTCGTGCCGGGTCGCCCGGTTCCATTTTTGCAATAATCGGCAGAATAACGGTAATCATCATAGCGGTGGTAGCGGTGTTGCTCATAAATGCGGACAGGAACCCGGTTACAATCATGAGGCCAAGCATTATAAATTTGGTTTGAGAACCAAACGGCCGAAGCAGGTATCGTGTCATACTTTTATCAAAATCGTACTTCACGGATGCATCAGCCAGTACAAACCCGCCTAAGAATAGAATAATGATCGGATCCGCAAGTGTGGACAAAAATTCCGTGTAATCCAGAGGTGAATATATGGTGCCGGAATAGTCGATAAATCCCTGTGAACTCAAAAAAACAACCTGACTCAAAATTACAAGAATGGAGGTTGAGTAGATGGGAATAGTTTCAAACATCCAGAAAATGGCGGCCAGTAAAAAGATACTCATCGCAAAATGACCGGCAAGCGATAGACCCGGAAACGTTACTAACAGAGGCAGACAAAAACCCAGGAGACCTAAAAGCATGCCCACCCATTTAACCTTCGACATTGTTAATTACTCTCTATTCATTCAGTTATAATCCCTAAATGAAATTACAGAAATCAACAGTCATTTATAAGTGTTGACATCAACTTTTCGGACTGAAAACGCTTTTAATTTGATTTCATCAATCCAAAAAATAAAATGGCAATCGGGTTTACTTCGATATGAAATAAATAATTCTTTTTAGGCAGGATTTCGCCCACTTCGGGGCTTTTGTTTTTTA